>NZ_JAUBTK010000098.1:0-26336 GCF_036702455.1 Microcoleus sp. D2_18a_D3 | reverse complement strand
TGATGCTATATCTGCCCATTCTTGTGACTTATTTATGCCTTCTTTAATTCCCCACTCTCAGACCTGAATCCTTACCTTTAATCTTTAATCTAAAATCGATTGACCGAAAGCATCCAGGATACAAGCCCTCGGATTCATCCGTGGGGTCAATGCTTCAATTCTTTAATCTTTAATCTTTAATCTTTAATCTAAAATCGATTGACCGAAAGCATCCAGGATACAAGCCCCCGTATTCATCCGTGGGGTCAGTGCTTCAATTCTTTAATCTTTAATCTAAAATCGATTGACCGAAAGCATCCAGGATACAAGCCCTCGGATTCATTCCTTCGCAGACTCAGGACGGAGGAATAAAAAACCTGTATCCGATAAACAAGCGCCCGAATTTATCCGTGGGGTCAATGCTTCAATTCTTTAATCTAAAATCTTTAATCTAAAATCGATTGACTTTACCTAGATTCCGACAGGGGTTATAACCCCTGTCGGAATCTAGCTTCCCGAGAAGGAAACAGCGTTATTTGAGATTAGTCGATCGCGTCTGCCGCTGTTTCTTCCACTCGTTGAGTTATGTCAATATCTCGACTCACTTTCTAGCCAACCTTGTCCGAGGCATCTTCAGCGTTCTATCTTGCATCTCGTGCTGCATCATTGATATTTTCTTGGCCGCCGCTGGTACCATATCTCAGAGACTCAGTACCCTCTGATACTCTTTCTTTTGCTCCCTGGGTGGCTTCTTTAACAATATCTTTTGCTCCCTTCAAGCCTTCGCGAGTGTTTTCTTTAAGATTAGAAAAGCCTTGTTTGGTTTTGTCGCCAAAGTTATCAGCTTTGCGCTGGGCGGTGCGAGCATTTTCCTTCACCTTTTCACCAACTTGGCCGAGTTTCTCAGGGGCGTCATCCGCTACCCGCCGCACATTTTCGCCTACATTGTTGCTAGATTTGGTATCGATGCGGTGCTGCGCTTGCTCTTTGAGAAGCTCAGCTTTTGCTTCTGTTGTTGTAACTTTTTTGTTTCTGGGATCGACATCGGGGTAGTCGTTCATGCCGCCTTTGAATTCGGACGTTACAGCCCCTGAAGGTACTTCTTCTCTAATTTGGTCGGCTGTTTTTCCTACCCTCGCATCAGCTTTTCCTGCCATCACATCCGTTTTTCCTGCAGCCACACCAGCGCCGCTGCAGGCCGTACTCACTAATACTAAAATGCCAGCCAGAAACACGGTTAAAATTTGTACAGCTCGAATTTTTTTCAGAAATGCAGTTAGTCTCTTCATAAAAATGCTCCTTTCTATTGTGAGATTCTCAAATGCCTTGTGGCTTTGTAGATGTCTAGCCTTACCAAATTAGGCACTTAAACACTTTTTTAGTATACGAATAGAAACAGGAGCTTTTCATCTATCTCAAGTTAGATTCCTGAAGTTATAGTAGAAGGAAGAAGGAAGAAGGAAGAAGGAAGAAGGAAGAAATAAGAAGGGAGAAGGGAGAAGGAAGAAGGCTCTTCGGCTTGGCGAGCGGATAGAAATCAGCAATCAGGAAGAAGGAATGGACAATCCTCAATATTTTACCCATTATTAAAAGTCGCAGCACGCCGTGCCGGACACGGCAATGCTGTTTCCCTACATGGCTGTTGGGTTCTGTGTGCGCGCACTAGGTTGAGATGTTTTGCGTTTTTTTAAGTTAAAAAAAAACCTTCCGGTCAGGAACCAGAAGGCAGTGGATGTATGATCTCAAGTACAACAAGGTCTTTAATCGCAATTGTCGTGACCTATCCCGATCGCACACATCTGTCTAATGGCTGAAAGTATGTGCACACTTACTAAGCATTTTGAATCGCTGTTTTTAGACTTTTGCAGAATTCGCCGATCGCCTCTAAACCCTGTTCTGGAGTTCCTTCAGCCAAGCGTTTGACAAAAGCACTACCAACAATCGCAGCATCTGCACCCCATTCTTTCACTTGGCGAGCGTGTTCAGGTTGCGATATACCAAACCCGACGCCGATGGGTTTGTCGCTGACGGCGCGAAGTTCTTGCAGCAACTCTTTTGCTCTCGTTTCTAAGCCTTCGCGTACTCCCGTAACCCCCGTCACGCTGACTAAGTAAATAAATCCTTGAGACTGACGAGCGATCGCTTCTATGCGACTTTTGGGACTTGTCGGAGCAACTAATAATGTTAGTTCAATCCCTAATTTGTTCGCAGGTTGGATGAGACTTTCTGCTTCTTCTAAGGGCAAGTCTGGTACAACCAATCCCTGAACTCCAGCACTTTTAATTTGCTGCAAGAACGTTTCTATACCTCGGTACAAAATCGGGTTGTAGTATGTGAAGAGAATGATGGGCGATCGCAAATTCGGGCTAACTTTCGCTACCATTTCCAGCACCGAATCTAACCGCGTTCCCCGCTGTAGAGCTCTTGTAGCAGCGGCTTGAATCACCGGCCCGTCAGCTAGCGGGTCAGAATAGGGAACGCCAAGCTCGATCGCATCTGCACCGTTATCATCCAAAATTTGCAGTGCTTTAGCCGTTGTCTCCAAGTCTGGGTCGCCAGCAGTAATAAAAGGAATCAATGCACATTGGTGGTTCTTGCGTAACGTTTCAAAACAATTAGAAATAGTCATTAGTTATTAGTCATCAGTCATTGGTCATTAGTCATTGGTCATCGGTCATTAGTCATCAGTCATTGGTCATTAGTCATTGGTCATCGGTCATTAGTCATCAGTCATTGGTCATTAGTCAGCGGTCATTAGTCATTAGTCAGCAATCATTACTTGGCGGTCTATATTTATCTTCCTTAGCTTTTAGTCGGCAGTCTTTATTTCACCGTTTATTGCTAATGACTAATAACTAATGACTAATGACTAATGACTAATGACTAATAACTAATTATCTTTTTCCTGCTCAATTTCGGCTTGAAGTTTGGCTAATTCTTCAGGAGTGAGTGCATCTAGCTGCTTCTGCAAGACAGCTTCTTTGTAGTCTTGCAATTGCTGGCTGTAGGTCATATTTTGAGTCAGTGCTCGAAATAAATAAGTCACCAGCCAGCCAATCAAGCCGGCGACCAAAAACAACTGACTCCAAATCCCTGCATTCATGCTGTCGAGTCCGGCAAATTGAAGTAGCAAGTAGACAAACCCACCTGCTACAAAAAAGCCGACACTGATTCCAATTACGTCAATACGTCGCATTTAGGCTTCTATCTGCCGCCGTTTGGGCCGAAAATTCAAAAATGGAGCTAGGAGAAACATACCTGGGAAGAAGAAGAACATCAAGAAGTACATGAAGCCACGCTCAAAAGAGGTAGCGACGTACCAGCGGCTGTTCAGGTAAGCGTAGGTGGCCGCGGGTACTACCAGGAGGTAGGCTCCTGCCAAGACGGCGTAAAGCAGTAAGGTAATATACATTTTTTGCTCTAGAGGAATAATAACACGGGTAGTCGGTTGACACGCTCCGTTAGCTGGTTAACTATTGTACCTCTTGGGGAGAGCCAGCGCGACTTTTGGGAATTTTTTGATTAGGGGTTGCGTAAATTGGGGTTTTGGCTGTAGAATAAAAGGCTGTTGCTCTCAGTGGCTCAAAACCACAGCAGCTTGACCAAAGGGGGGCGTGGCGGAATGGTAGACGCTACGGACTTAAAATCCGTTGACCCGAAACGGTCGTGTGGGTTCAAGTCCCTCCGCCCCCATGAAATTCTATCCTTTGTGAGTCAATGGTTTCAGACTTATTGCCCCAGTAAGAGTTCTGTTTTCCGCTCATCTTTCGCTCAGTTCCGTTTTTGAGAGTGGTCGAGTATTTCCAAAACCACCTCTATGTCTGCCAAGTTTGCCCCGGACTTTTTACGCCGCGCTTTTAACTTATTGAGCAAGTCAGCCGGCTCCGGGAATTCTGCGACGGTCGGAGCTGAGTTTTTATTTGCTTCCCGATCGCGCTGCGCTTCCTTGAGTTCTTGCTCCAGCATCTGCACCTTCAGTCCTAAATCGCCGTTGCGCTCGTGTAACTGATTCAGTTCTGTATCCCATTCTGTAAGTTGCTTGTTGGCTACTTTCAACTCCTGCCTGAGCGATTCATCGTTGCCCTCGCTCAGGCACTCAATTTTCCCAGCCGTTCCTCAATGGCGGCCATACGCTCCATCACGGGGTCAATGCTTGAACTTACAGCCTTGTCTACAATGTCTACAATATCTGTAGACACGACGCTATCATTGCTTCGTGTAGACAAATTTGTAGACACTGTAGACACAGCATCGTTGTTCGCTGTAGACACTGTAGACAATGATGTAGACGTGCCAGAGACTTCCTTGAGAATGCGTTGTGCAGCTTGACTTACCGACTCTCCCTCTAGCCTCTGAGCTTCTATCCAGTCAAGGAAGTGGCCGGAAGCCCTGAATGATACGACTTGACTTTGACTCATTGTAGACACCTGTATACAGTATTTGTCTACACTAACAGAGGACTGTCTACAGTGTCAACAATTTGTCTACAGAACTTGTCTACACGAAAATCCCCCAGTTAAGGGGGATGGGATTGAGCTGTCAATTGTCAGGTAGCGGCTAAATTTTCCGCAGGTTACAGAAGAGCATTGAGATTACCCGTCCGCCCTTCTTGCCCTCGCGCTCTTGCCAGTCCACTTTGCAACTGATACTGGTGGTAATCTCAACGATGCGACCGTGCCAGTTGTAGCTAGAGTCCTCTGGCTTGTTGCCTGCCACTTTGTCTCCGACTCTGAAAGCTTTGATGGGGTCAGAACAAGGAATGCCAGTGAGTAAATCTGCTATTTTTTGCCGCTCATCAGCAGTGAGTTGAGAGAGTAAATTGCAAAGTTCCGCATAAGGTGAAGAAATTGCTCTGCCATCTCTGCCAGCGCTCTCCGAAAGGATTGTAGCTCTGTCACTTGCTCTGCCACTTGCTCTGCCAACATGATGTGGCAGAGCAGTTGGCAGGGCTGTAAGTCCCTCTGTGTCTACTGGCAGAGCTGGCAGAGCAAGATTCACGGGTAATTCAGAATTTTGCACAAAGCCAATTCCAGAGAGATACCATTGCGCTCTACGCTCCATCTCGTCTCGCCCGTTATATTGCAACCTTTTGAGTTTAGGAAATATCTCCGAAAACCTTGCAAATACTTGATTTATAGCCTTTACAGGCGTGTCGTATTTGTTGGGTAGATCATGCCAAATTAGCTTGTCTTTACGATCGCTCGTACTCTGTTCAATTTCCAATGTCCCCGTTTCCACATACCACTCTTGTAGTCGCTCCCACAAATCCTTGATGTAAATGCGGCCGCCAGTTTGTACCTCAATGCCAGCGTCGCGGACAAACTGCCAGAGATGGCGGCTTTCCTCCTGAGCCTTCTGCATCGCTTCCTTGGTTGCCTTGTAGTCGATACCCTCAGAAAGTAGTAGCGGCCATCGCTCCAACATCTTGTTAAGCATCGCGGGTGCAATCTGTTCCAAAATGAACTTTTCATCATCCTTAAAGCGCGGGTCAGCTTCTAATTGCCCCTCAGAAGCGATCGCATTTTTGGCGTAAGTCTTCTCAAAATTTAGGATTCCGTAACGGCCCTCGATCGCCTCGGTTCCTCCGGTGATGGATGGCAACTTATTGCAATTAGCAAAGAAAGTAGCAACCGGTTTGTATTCGTGGCTGTCCTTACCTTTGGGTTCAATGTCGATCGGGTCGCCAGTAATGAACTGCTTAAGACTCTGAATATTGTCTAGGTCTACTTTTGCAGTGTTCTCTGAAGCCCAGTTACAGACACCCCCTAGCAGACCTGACAGATTAAACTTGCGACCAGTATCATAGGCTCTGAAGTCAGACAAAGACTTCCCAGTCATCCCGTTCCCATAAACGGCAGCGAGCACGGCGCGCAAAGTGTCTTTACCATTGGAGCCTTCCCCGTGGCAGAGCAACCCTTTTACACCTCGCCCCGTCAACTTTGAGCGCACCAGTTTTAGGTTAAGTGCAGCAGCCGCCGTCCGCAGGAAAATTTCTCGCTGGGATGGCTCCAAACATTCTAAAAGGCGATCGCAATCTGCCGGGTCAATCGTGGGGTCATACTTACACCCGACATAGGTATAGATGTTTTTTGGATCATGTGGCTCTACGTTGTAAGTGCCGTCAGGATTGACTTTAATTACCCCATTAAGGGTGTTCAGCCCATCAGGGTTAATGATGTTTGGATCTACCGCAAACCCTGCAATTACCCAGTCATAAACCTGATTAATGCTTGCAGAATTGGCGTATTTCTTGCGAGGAACTGAGCGAACCATCTCAACGTAATTACTCAGATAGTCTCGAATACGTCGCTTCTCTACCACCTCTAGGCGCAACTCGTAATGAGTGCCGGTAAACCGATAAAGTTGCCCCGCGATAGACACCCAATGCCCCTCGGAATAGAGGTATTCCTCAGCTTTCAGTACAAAGTTTTGCTCTCCGGCAGGCGCTGTGTCCGGGATGTAGTCACTTCCACTACTAGAGGATGACAAAGATACTACATTCTCATGTGTGCGCGGGTGAGGAGTTAAAGAAACATTAGGGTTTGTGTTATTTTTGCGATCGCCTTTCTTAAGCTGTTTCTCCCACTTGGCTAGAGTTGGCGCGTTCGCTACAGCCTCTTTGAAGGCGTCACCGCCGTTAGCCTTGATAAAGTCATCCATCCCCTTAAACTTGGTATCCCAAACCGTGACGTGTACCTCGCAGCCCTCCTGTTCCAGTAAGCGGCCAAACTTCAAAATGGCTGCACGGCAAGATGGGTTAGCCGCATAGTCGGAGTCAAAGTCTATGTAGTGGATGGTGCCGGGTTGTGCCCACTCCCTGACAAACTTTGCCAGCTCTCCGTCTTCGCCCCAATTCCAAACACCCGTGAGTGCGATAACAGCCAGGTCAAGACTTAAACCCGCGCCGGATTTTTTGGCTCCCTCTGTCCAATGGCGGGGGATGGATTTGTCAGCGTGAACTTTTGCCCAATAATCCCTATCAGGCATGGCTAGGAAGATTGCGTCGGGTTCCATACCGCTACTTGTTAGGTATTTGCGCTCCTTGGAACCTTCGGGATGATGTGCCTTGTCTGGCTTGCCTTGTCCGTACCGTGTACCCATAAATGCGCCTGTCCGCCAGTTAACGCCGCGATACCACCAGCCCCCTGTTTTAATGGGTTCTTTGGGGCATACCCGCTCGTTGAGTTCTTTGGCGGTCAGCGATTCGATGTTGAGACGTGCGATCGCTTCTGATACGGCTGAACCCTCGCACCATTCAGCGAGGTGCTTGGTAGAAAGATATTTTGCGGTACTTGAAAGTTGCCCGTTAGTCGGGTTATTATTATGAGACATGATTGTTTTACCTTTGGGTAAGTCAGCAATAAAGCCGTTCTTGCAGTCGCCAAACTTCAAAGAGAGCGGTTTTTTGCTGTGTGTATAGTTTTAAGGCATTAGAGAATATAGGCGACTGGCTTAGTCGCCTAACCCCATTACCAGCAAAGGATTAGGAAAAATAGTGAAGGCTCAGGGCAACTCGGTATTGGCGGCTCGCTCTACATCCTGTTAGCCATAAACGCTTGCTCTACTCCCCCTCTTAGCCGCGAAACGTGGAATCCATTTCAAGCAAGCGCGTTCACTAATTATACAAGACAGTACCAGCTCAGATGATGGTGCAGTTGCGTAGGGTAGATTGCCAAGGGTTTGTGGGTTGCAAAAAATACCGCTGTTCTAGAACTGTGCTGTTTGCTTGGAAGGCCATAGGCCTTCCAAAATCTACATATGTTTTGCATCCATCTAGATATGTGCTGCTTGCTTGGAAACCCTACGGGCTTCCAAAATCTACATACGTTTTGCATCTGTCTACATATGTGTTGGATAGTCACAAGGCCTACGGCCTTGGAACATCTACATACGTGCTGGATGTGGTTTGCTCAAAGTGTGCTACCCTCCTCTCTGATTAAGCGTTTGTACTCAGCCTCAACGTTGATGATTTTCGCCCTGACCACCCAGAACCGCATCCCAAGGTCGAGGTTGTGGCTCCCCTGGTGTTGGTGGCGGGACTGCTACTCCGAGCTGAGGTAACTGCAAGTCATTGAGGTAGTAAGCGTACTGATTCTCTTCCCCCCGTTGCGGGTAGAACTTGCCGTTAGTTTTCCAGAAGAAATCCTTGCCTCGCAAAACTGCCAATACTAGCTCTATTTCTGACCTAGTGCCAGTCAATTTTAAGGCTGCTGTAGTTGGGATGTTTGGCAGTCTAGTCATCATTTTCTCCCTTCACAAACGGCATCAAGAATTCATACTCGGCCTTGGCATCGCGGTACGCTTGACTGCTACCCGCAGAGACTCCCCAAACTTCTTTGAGGATTTTATTCTTGCCAGTGATACCCCTCGCGTAACACTGGAGAATCAGTTCGATTTGTTCTTGCCGCTTAGGTGATAAATTCGCCACTGTCAATTCGCCAGAATCGCTAGAAGTTTTATTCAGCAACAATTCTAGCGATTCTCTTATTGCCTCCAGTTCTCCCTCCTGTTCTTGCTCAGTTCGCGAGTTCGCTGCCAGAAGTTCTTCAGCTTCTTTCTTGCGAACTTCCTCCGATACATATACTGATGTGCTGATTTCATGCACCACGTCGCTGTCAATAGCCGCTTGTTTCAGTGCCTCGAATTCTTCATCTTTTGCTAATTTCAAAGCACCTTTACGGGCTTCAAAGCAACAGGCAAAACTCGACACTAGGGCAACGCCTTGCATGAAATTATGCAGAGGAATTCGACGGGAAAAAACAAACGGCGGCAGAAGCCAAAGAGTAATGCCAGATAACGAAAGCACAGACACCTTTAGGAGCGACATAGCATTACCCCCAGACCTATCAAAGCAGCCACAGAGCTAGAGATTAACCGAAAGCGAAACTGCATTAAATCAACTTTTAAGATGGCAATAATAGCATCGTCTAAGAGCCAAGCAGAAGCGGAAATAATGAGTTTGAGGGCAAAGATTGCTTGCACGAATTGGAGCAAAGCGCTATCAAGCGATGCTGCCCAGCACAGGAGGCTGGAAGCAATCGCCGTAAGCAGAAATGAGTTGCCCAGGGCGATCGCTTTTATCATTCTTTAGTACCTCCAAGCAACTTGGCTTTGATTGCCTCAATTCTTTCGGTAGCGCGATTTTCAGCGTTCTCTAGACCAACGCCGAGGCGGGCGTAACCCGGCCGCAACCCCTGTAGATGCTTGGCTAATCCTACGTCCGCTTTTTTCTTGCCGAGTTCCACAGTCGAAACAACTTTCTCGTATTTCCTGTGAGCTTTGTGTACCACCCCATCGGCTACTTCAATTTTGCCCATTGACTTGTAGGCTTTTTTGGCATAGCGAGCGCCCTCGGTTTTTTCCTTGGCAAGCTCCTTCAGTTTGTCGGCTTCTTCCTTGTCAAAGTAGCGCGGAGCCTCGATTACAGGCGATGTGCGGATGCTGGCAAAATTGCCAGGGTTCAAAGGGGTGATTACTTTGGAATCAGTCGGAGCGGTTAATTTCTCGCTCTTGTGACTGATGGCGTCGCTGCTGTCGCCACCGAACAGTCGGGTCATTGTTCCCATTATTTTGAAGCTCCGATTTGAATGTTTACGCGGACTGGGGGAAATAAATTCAAGGGGTTGATTTGTCGCCACAAGCTCATAGCCAGCATAAACACCCCCGCCGATGCGAGTGCGAGTGCGATGAGTTGCCCGAAGTCAACCCAGTCTAAAAAGGTGGAATTCTGGCGGGTGAAACCGCACACAGGGAATGAACCGTCGTTAGTCCAGTCAAGGGTGTCTACACTGTCTACATTCTTTGTGTCAAGCGGTTCGGGTGCTGTGTCTACAGTGTCTAGCGAGTTGTCTAGCACTGTGTCTAGCGTTTCACCGTCAACGAGGTACAGTTCTAGCAGCGCTTCCCATGTGGCAGTTTTGCTGAGTTTTCCAAACAGTCTGGCGTCTTCGTTGGTGAAACCACGGTCAAAGGCGATCGCCCTGAGTTGGTCAATGCGACGGTAGCTGACGGTTGGTTTAGTCATGGCTGACAAGCCTCAAGTCACATTCCCTGCTTGGTTCGCCGTCATAGCACGGGTAACACGAATAAGCGCCGATCGTGCTGTGTGTCCACCGCACAAAATACACCCAGGTATTTGCAGCCAAACCCGATTCAACTTCTGGTAGCCACCGCATACCTAAAATTTCGCCAAAATCAGTGGCAGAGTCGGGAGCGTCCTCGTCCTCGTCATCAACCCAGTCGCTAGCTATCAAGTCGCCAATATTGAATTTTGGCAAAGGATACCCATTGAGGGGTAGGGTAGCGGACTGAATACGTGGCACAAAAAACAGCAAAGGGGCCGATGCGATTTTCTGCAATAACTCGCGACGGGGAAATGTAAAGTGTTGCGATCGTCCGTCAAGACGATCGTCTAAAAATGTCATAATTATTCGGCTCCAAACGTTCTCAGCTAACGGCTTGGGGAAGTCGTGACTTGATTAGCATTGCAAGTGCTAGTCAGTCGCGCATCAATCTTCCTTAGTTACTCACGATTGCAGACTTACAATCCCTTGTCAACACCGGGACTGTAAAGTTTTGTTTCAAATTATTCGGCTAACAACTCCATCACTTCATCGGACGTAATGCCATAAATAGCGGCTAGCAATTTGATATTTTTCACATCACTACCCAACTGCTTAAGTACCCCGATCGCACTACCCAATGGAATAGCTTCTGTTGTGGACTGAGTTAGTAAATCAATTGTTGTCTGAGTATTGGCTCGTTTTTTATAAGTACCTTCATTCATCTGTGTTGAATGTCCCAAGCTTTTAGCCCTCATCTCTTGAGGCATTCCCGCCATTTGACCATTAAGATTAGCTAAATGACGTAACGCATGAGACTGAGTAAAACCTTTGTTCCATCTTTTCAAAGCTCTCCGGGCGCGGTCGTTATATATACCAACAATTACCTTGGGATTGTTTGAATTTGAGTGAATTTCAGGCAATTTGCCTGACCTAATTTTTAGACACTCTATCAAGTCATCATGAGTAGGCGGAAGCATTGGTACACACAATCGGTAGCCTGTTTTGGTTGTGGTATCTAATAGTGTCTTGTCACCAACTACAGCAATCATTTTTTTATTGTTTGGCTCAGTCAACGCAGGGAGGATAACACCATCCTTTGTCTTAAATGGTTTGTCGATATTCTGAACGGCAAAGACTTCGTGGACCCGGAAGCCGTACACTACTTGCATCGAAAATACCCACAACCATCGCTGACGCGATTCCAGATTATAGCGTCTATCATCATCAGGGATACTTAAGACATCATCATGAAGCTTCAAGAATTCATTAACCGATAAGGTTTGAAGGTCTTCGCGAAATTCTGTTTGCGTACCGTCAACTTCTTTGAGGCGAACAAGTAATTCGGTATTACCAATAGTCTCAGCTAGCTTCCGCATGGCGCACAGGCAGTTTTTAAAACATTTAGTACCTTGTTTTTTGCTGTTGACTACTGAGAGAATATCTGACAAGTTTACAATTCTATCCTCTGGCAACAGTTTGAAATAGTCACCATAAACACATCTCCAAGAATACTGCTGACTAATACTACTCCTGTCACGCTGCTGACGGCGTTTAGTACGTCCATCCCAGTATTCTTGCTCTACTTTTGCGACGGCTTCACCGAACGTCATCAAATTATTCTTGACGACGTTCTTTTCTAGGATCACATCATCGTACCAGCTTAAAAACTGACTCTCACTAGAGAAAGATTGTAGTGCACTAGCAACTAGGTGAGTTTTTCTCAGAGCATCAGTAATACCTTGCATCGTTAGGTAGCACCCACAGGTCTTGTTGACCCGCTTGTCACCTAGTTTGAATTGGAGGGTAATATAAGACCCCTTAGCCTTGCTATCCTTCTTTAGTCCTACCCCTTTGGGGCATTCTTTTTGCGCTTGCTTGAAGTAGTCGAGAATCCGCTCGTAGCCGATCAGGTAATCAGCGCTGGTACTTACTGTGACGGAATTAGATTTCTCGCTCATTTTTCGCTCAATCCTCTGACAGTGTTGAGTTTGCTTGCTGTATTCAGCGTACAGCAAGCTGCTTAGTTTTCGCTCAAATGCAAAACAGCACTTTCACTGTGAGTCAAAAGAAGAGCTGAAACGACGCAAAATCGTAGATTTAAAGCAAGGCGCTAATTCAAGTCCCTCCGCCCCCATCCATTTCAATCATTTGTGAGTTAATAAGCTGTTGCGGCATTTAACTTTATTTTTTTCGGGCGATGTTCAAAGCCCAGCCCACAAGAGTTTTCAGAAAGAGGATTCTTCAAATTAGATGCGCGCCAGCTTATAGTAATTCTTGCAGGATTTGTGGGATGGGCTTCTAGCCCGTCCCAAATTGGTGGAATGGGCTTCTAGCCCGTCCTATATTACGCAGCAACTGGCAAAGTAATCACAAATTCCGTGCCCTGTCCTATTTGAGAATTTACCTCAATTTTGCCGTGATGCTTGGCAAGGATTTGATAGGAAATAGCCAATCCTAATCCAGTGCCTTTGCCGATCGACTTTGTAGTAAAAAATGGGTCAAATATCTGTTGGGCACAGGCTGCTGCCATTCCCGGCCCGTTATCCCGAATCTTGACGGTGACAGTATTGTCGGCTGTAATTTCCGTGCTAATCCAAATCGTTGGGGAATAGCCTTGATCTTCCTTTTTTACCTCCTCCAGCGCATCTATTGCATTGCTAATAATATTCATAAATACTTGATTCAGTTGCGCGGGATAGCACTCAAGCGCAGGCAAATTGCCGTATTGTTTAATAACTTGAATACCTTGTTTGAGCCGATGATTGAGAATTACGAGGGTGCTATCAATTCCTTCGTGAATGTCGGCTGCTTTCATTTTTCCGTCGTCGCATCGCGAAAAATTCCGCATGGATACGACAATTTCGCGAATGCGATCGGCTCCCATTTTCATCGAAGAGAGGGTTTTTGGTAAATCTTCTCGGAGAAATTCGAGTTCAATGTCTTCGATGCGATCTAGAATGGCATCTGGTGGGTTGGGATAATATTCTTGATAGAGAGTTACCAAATCTACCAAATCTTTGATGTATTGGTTGGCATAGTCAATGTTGCCCCCGATGAAGTTGACAGGATTGTTGATTTCGTGGGCTATCCCTGCAACCATTTGACCGAGAGATGACATTTTTTCGGTTTGAATTAATTGGGATTGAGTTTCTTTTAGTTCTTTTGTATACTCGCTAACTCGCTGAATTAATTGATTGAAAGAGACCGCTAAAACTCCGATTTCATCGTCGGTTGTGACTGGTACTTGCAGGTTAAAATTTGATTCGCGAGCAACTTGCTGAGCGACATTAGTAACGGTTTCGAGGGGTTGGGCGATCGCGCGGCTGGTTTTGTCCGCTAGCGTGGCGGCGATGAGTGCTGAAATTAGCATACTTCCGAGAATAATTCGGTTTCGCAAATTTTCAGCTTCTTCTAATGCTTGGGTTCCTTGCTGTTTGTGAATTTCTACTTTAGAAATTAGCTCGGTTAAACTGTGAGCAAGGTTATCTAGTACGATCGCCTCTTTGCCACTGCTACTCCTCAACATTTGTAGCTGTGCGGACTCGATGCTGTTGGGAGGCAAGTTCCAAACTTCCGCTTCTTTTAACTGCAATTTAATTAGCTGACCGTAGTCATCAATGACGAGGGCAGATTTCTTCAATATAGCGTGCAATGCTGCCTCTTCTGTTGCTAGTCTCTTGGGATGTTCTCGTGCGAAAGATTCAATTTCTGAAATCAGGATTTTCGCCTGAGTGATTTGCCCGAAAAAGCGATCGTGTTCGTATTGCAGCAACACCGCGTTTCCCAAAACAGCGGGCAATCTCGCCGCGTGCGATCGGGCTTCAAATACAGTATTTTGCAAATTTTGCAGCATTTGCTGCTGCTGCCCAGCAACATTTACCTGAACTAAAGCTTGCTGGTGAAAGTAGTCTCCCAATCTCAGTCCCCCACCAGTTCCCAAAATCGCTATGCCGATAGCTAAAGCATAGCCATAGCTAATTTTTTGACCGATCCGCAAACGGTTGCATTCTGCCTTTAGCCCAGTTATATTAATAGTGGAATTTTGTAACAAATGTTTTTGAGCATAGTGCTTTTGCTCTACCTTGCTATTCTTGGACTGACTGTGGTTAAATAATAACATTGCGAAGTTCCTCCCAAACTAATCAGGAGTAATTGAGCGAAGAAAAGCAGAATGCACTTATGCTGAAGGTCGAAAGCAGTTTTGAGTGTTGAAGTTGGAATTTTGAAATTTTTCACTCAAAACTCACCCCTCAATACTCAACGCTTCCCCTAGTATCTCTCTTTTTAGGCTAGAGTGTTTGTGATCTCTATCAACAATTTATGTGATTATACGCAAATTTACAAAACTTAGGGTAACAGCGATTAGTATTTGTAGTCAGTTGGGACACCAGGCCCAACTACCGGTTCTCCCCGTTTTTCTTTTTCTGCGAGTTCTAGGTTTAATTCCAGCACTTTTGCTAAAATATCGTCGCTGTCAGTAAATCCGTAAGCTGCATTACATTCGCGATCGAGCTTAGCATGAAGTTTATAAAGTTGACTTGTTGGTTCTTCAAAAAATTTATTGTAAAGTTGAGTAATTCCCCACTGCTTTGCTGACATTTGTTGAGTGCGGTATTGATGCAATTCGACCGCCGTTGCCCGAATTTGCTCTACTGATTTACGAGTCGGTGTCTGCGGAAATGGGAAAGTTTCAAAGCAGGTATTGTGGGTGTAAGCTGTTCTGTCCTCAAGTGTAGATTTTTGAGCATTCATCCAAATTCGGTGAATTTTCGATGTTAAGATGCCAAAAACATAAAAATCATCAGAGGCAACAACTACTGATTTGTCTCCAGGTAGCCAACTAACAGGAGCGGGAATGAAGACAGCGCATTTTGAGACTCTGGGTACGGTGAAGTAGTAAGATAAAAGGGTGATCGCCTTTCTCATTGCTGGTCGTTTTTCGGCATATTTCCACCAATTAACTTTAGTTACTTCTCTACGATTTTTATCCCGTTCAGGCTTGACATTAGCTTTCACATACTCAAAAGGCAGCACATACTCACTCGCTTCTTCAATGTTCATATCATTGAAGTCAATAATCCAGCGTTCCGGCATACCGTTAGGATTCTTTGCTAGATTTGCCCCCATTGAAAAAAGTTTAAGAACCTCTTGATTTTTACTATCTTCTTTAATCCAATCATTAACCTGCTTTTGAGTAACCATAAATCCCAAGCCCACTGGAATTACACCTTGAAAGCATTTGTTTAAATTCGCTGACAACCTAGCAGCTTGAGAAACATCAATAGTTGCTTGTAGCGAAGAGTTGATACTAGAAACCGCGAGATTATCTAAATAGTAAACTTTCGGCTTTTCCTTGCTCCAGTTAATCAAGCTGACATGAACCTTAGCTTCCCCAGACCAAGGCTGAGTAGAAACTGCCGCATAAATATGACCGCCATTTTGCGCGACATAATCTAAAGCAGCAGCACGACTTTTACCTTGACTGATTGAATTAGTAGCAACTAAACCAGCCCGGCCATTTAGTTCTAAATTATTGTGAGCTATGCGAAACCAATAAGCGCAAAAATCAACCGAATCTTTCACATCAGGAAAGCGTTTAAACACGCCGTCAATATATTCATCTCCCAGGGCAATCCTCATGTGCTTTCCGCCTAAAAACGGAGGATTGCCGATAATCGCGTCAGCCTTCACCCAATCAGTAAATAAAGCATCCTTACAGACAATATTTTTATCCAAAGTATCTAAAGGCAGAGAAGGTTCTTTCAATCCCAAATTAGGCTCTTCCGTACTTGCTATGCTAAATTATTAGTTTCGAGTGCCTCAGAGCTAGCTATACGCGGTTTCAGTGCGCTCGCAGGTGGCTCAAAGACAGATTTATCTGAAATAATCCTCAAAGCCTTGCTTTGCAAGGCTTTCAATATAATTTAAAGCTAAATTAGCATACTAAGTACGGAAGACCCCCAAATTATCGATCGCCACCTTACGGCCAATCATCAGTGTCACCCGCGCCAACTCCACCGCAAACGAGTTAATATCCATGCCGTAAAATTGCTGCGGCGTGACTAAATTCATATAACCTCTTGTACCGTCGCACTCGTTTAGCTTATCTAAAAGTAACTTTTCGACTTGCTTCAGTTCCTGATAAGCTACATAGAGAAAATTACCCGAACCGCAAGCCGGATCTAGGACGCGATAGCGACCTAATTCTTGGTGCAGATTTTGCAGTTTTGCTACCGTATTTGCAGCGTTAATTCGCTCTTCCCAGTAATAGCTAATTGTGGGCAAAACAATGCGGCGAATGTCTCCCTCTGTAGTAAAGTGAATCCCGTAGGCGCGGCGCTGTTTTTTATCTGTTTTCAAAGCCGATTCAAAGATATTGCCAAAAATAGAAGGCCGTACCTGGCTCCAATTTTGTTCGGCACAAACTTCTAATATTTTCAACTCTCCTTGTTGCAGTTCAATGGGGTGTATTTCCGAAAATAATCCGCCGTTGAAATACTCGACTCCTTCATAACGCCCTGCGGGCGTGACTCCCTGCTGATTCATTGCTTGAAATAAGCCGCCCAAGACATCGTAAGAACTTGCTCCTTCCAGACAATCTTTGACGCAGCGAGTAAAGAGTGCCGACGGCAAAAGTCCCCTATCTTCGGCAAACATTGCTAAGACGCACTGCAACACAAATCGCTGGGCCTGAAACTGATTAAATTTAGCAAATTTGCGCTCTTGGCCGCGTTCGATTAACATTTCTAGCAGCATCCCCATTCTGCTAGCAGCTTTTTCGGTAATCTCGACTTGGTTGTTTTTGAATATGGGGCGGCGGCTCGTAGATTCCATGAAGGCAAAAGCGGGCGATCGCGCGGGCAATTGCTTTAGGGATATAATGTCTACAGGCTGATCCGGCTGAAGGTCGAAATCGTAAATGTGAAACTCGTCAAAATTGCACATCATCACGTAGCGCGGGCGATCGTCTTTTTTGAGGCGAATATAATAGCGTTCTGTTTGGGTGCGGTGTTCTCTTTTAGTCAAGTCTTCTCCGCGCTTTTTCATTTCAATCAAAACGTGCTTTTTCCACACCAAATCAGCAAATCCGAGTTGACCTTTTTTGCTACTTTTCTCTATGCGTTCCTCATAGGTTGCGCCTGCTTCTAATGCCCCCTCGTGGCCGAAAGCCCGAAAGAAGCGGTCTAAAAATACCTGTGCTTGTCCTTTTTCATCGCCTGTAATGTGTTGTTGGCAGTAGCTAACGAATTTCTGGAGGCTTTCAGGGGTGGCTGGCATGGGAGGATAATTTAAAACGCATATTAATTAGTATAATCTGGTTAGAAGTTACGCAGCGATCGCTTAAAATTTCGATACTCCCTAGCCTTTTTTAAAGAGAGTAGAAATGATTCATACTTCCTTTGCCCGCCAGGCCCGCCAGGCCCGCCAGGGACTGAAGTCCCTGTCTAATAGCAAAAGTCGGTTGAAACCGACTGAAATACAGGACTTACGCACAGCAAGCAAATACTAACTTTACAGTCCTCATAGCGAGGACTTTCGCTTTGAGGCAGGGAATTCATTCCCTGCCGGACTATCTGACTGTCGGAATATCAAACTGGATCAGTGACCGATCATCCAAGGTCGTCCGCCTCGGTGTTCGCGATTCCGCTGCGGTTTAGGTTCCTCAGAACGCTTAACTACCTGCGGTTCCCGATTTTCTTGACCTTTCAACCGCAGCTTTCCAGTTAGAATCATCGGCGGCGAAAAGATGCGTTTAGCAACAGTTTCGCAACTCGGGCAAAGCACCGGTGTATCTGCTTCTGCAAGAGGGCGCCACTTATCAAAAATGCCGCAAGTTTCACACTTAAAATCGTAAAGAGGCATATCAATTTTTGAGGGTAAATTTGGATGCAATGACTAGGGCGGGCCGCGCATTTGTGTTAATTTAAGTTCAACTTAAGGTCAAAGTTAGTATCAGTCTGCTGTCTGAGTCACATTCCTCTAGATCCCCCCTAGCCCCCCTTAAAAAGGGGGGGACAAGAGCGCTCAAAGTCCCCCTTTTTAAGGGGGATTTAGGGGGATCTAGACTCGGATAAAAGCGAGAGATACAGAGGGCTTTAGTCTTAAGTTCACACCCCCTTGACTGGCCGGCCCGCCCTACTAATTAAGACGGCAGAATATCCATCTGGAAAATTTCTGTCGGTAAAGCAATCGTGCAGCAAGCATTGGGAATATCAACAATGCCGCTGATGCGACCCTCAACCGGAGCACAGCTTAACAGCAAATACGCTTGTTCTCCGGTAAAACCAAACTTTTTCAAATATTCGATCGCATTCAAACAAGCTCGGCGATAAGCAACGTGGGCATCCATATAATACTGCTGACCCGTAAATTCATCAACAGAAATCCCTTCAAAAACGAGGTACTCAGAATAGCGGGGTTCCACCGGCCCGGGTTTGAAAATCGGGTTGACCATCGCGTATTTATCCATGCCGCCTTTGATAATATCAACGTGGAGGTCGATGTACCCCGACATTTCAATTGCCCCGCAGAATGAAATCTCCCCATCTCCTTGAGAAAAGTGAATATCTCCCATCGAAAGTTTCGCGCCTTCGACATAAACCGGGAAATAAATTCTCGAACCCCGCGACAGGTTTTTAATATCGCAATTGCCGCCGTGTTCCCGGGGAGGAACTGTGCGCGCCGCTTCTGCCGCAACTCGCTCGAATTCTGCCCCTTGCAGCGACCCCAAAACTGCATTCTGGGGGTTCGGCAGTGCTGCTAAAGGCGGCACTCTATCGGGATTTGTTGCTACTAATTCCGCTTCCCGTTTGTTCCATTTATTCAACAATTCCTGAGAAGGAGCGCAGCCGATTAAACCCGGATGAGTAATCCCAGCAAACCTAACTTTTGGTATGTGTCGGGAAGCTGTATAAATTCCCTGAAAATCCCAAATTGCTTTAGCAGCAGTCGGAAAATGTTCGGTCAAGAAACCGCCGCCGTTTTCTTTAGCAAAAATGCCCGTAAAACCCCATTCGTCCCCTTGCAAAGCCCCGATATCGAGGATATCGACTACTAAAATATCCCCTGGCTGGGCGCCGTTAACGTAAATGGGCCCGCTCAAAACGTGAACTACTGTTAAGTCTACATCGCGAATGTCGTCGGGATTGTCGTCATTTTTAATTTGTCCGTCTGTCCAGTCTTTGCACTCGATGCGAAATACATCGCCGGGATTGACGGAAACTACTGCTGGAATATCTGGATGCCAGCGATTGTGACCGACTAATTCCTGTTCAGACATCGGTTTGGTCAAGTCAACTTTGAAGAGAACTTGAGGCATATTCTGCACTCCTCTAGTTACTGATTTTTACATGGTACGCGCATCTTCGCCGATCTGATGGTTGATAAATGTAAATTATTATACTAATAAGTGCAGAAACCAAAAATATTTCAGATAACGATTATCATTATTTAAGTAATTGCAGGGAAGCGCCGCAGTCGTGGTATGTTTTTGATGGGGAATGTTTTTAAATTAAAAAATTAGTGACTGAAAATTTGACCAAACAACATATAGATCAAGTTAAAAATGGCTGGCACGGCAGCCTGAATTTAGCCTACGCTAACCGCAGCGGTGCAACTCAAATCATTCACAATCAAATGCAAGCGCCCCTCAAGGTGCAGCGCCCGTTTTATCCTGAAGGTAAAGAGATTTGCCACAGCGTCATTTTGCACACGGCTGGGGGAGTTGTCGGGGGCGATCGACTTTCCAGCCATTTTCACCTCCAACCCAACGCCAAAGCCTTGATTACCAGCGCCGCCGCTGGTAAAATCTATCGCAGCAGCGGAGTAGAATCACAACAAAATATCGACATTCAACTAGATATCGGTGCTAATTTAGAATGGCTGCCACAGGAAACAATAGTTTTTGACGGCGCAATATGTCGGCAAAATTTGCGGGTAGAATTAGCACCAACAGCGAGGATTTTACTGTGGGAAATTACCCGATTTGGACGCAGTGCTAGGGGCGAAAAGTTCTTGTCGGGAGAATGGATCTCGCACACCGAAGTCTGGCAACAAAACAGCCCTTTATGGATTGACAGACAATTGCTCAAAGGTGGAGAAAAAATGCTCGAAAGCCCTCACTGCCTCGCAGGAAAACCCGTAGTCGCCACCCTCGCTTGGGTAGGCGAACCCGTCACCACAGAGTTCGTGGAAAAAGTGCGAAGTTTGCCATCTGAGGCAACCATTTATCCTGGTAATTCCACCGTCGGCGTGACTCGTATTCCTAACGGTTTGCTGTGCCGATATCGCGGTACATCCACCACCGCAGCGAGAGACTGGTTTGTCAGCATTTGGCACTTGCTGCGCTTATCTTTTTCACAACGCCCTTGCTGTTTCCCCAGAGTTTGGATAAAATAGGATGATCTTTGAGTTTCAATGTATAGTTGCCCTCCTAACTAGATTATTCATCTCTGTCTTCTCTTCCTCTGCGCCCTCTGCGCCCTTTGCGGTTTAATCATTCACAAACAACCGTAAACGATATCATAATCAAATAATGCGCTCGCACTTACAAGAATAAAAATGCAACTCACCCCCCAAGAAAAAGACAAGCTGCTGATTTTCACCGCCGCCCTGGTAGCAGAGCGCCGGAAACAAAGAGGTTTAAAATTAAACTATCCAGAAGCACTAGCCTACATTTCCGCCGCCATTTTAGAAGGAGCAAGAGATGGCCTCACCGTCGCCGATTTAATGAGTTATGGAACAACTCTCCTGACGCGGGAAGATGTGATGGAAGGGATACCAGAAATGGTGCATGAAGTCCAGGTTGAGGCGACTTTTCCTGATGGAACTAAGTTGGTGACAGTGCACGATCCGATCCGTTAAAAAATCAACTACAGAGACTCACAGGAGGCAAAAATGATTCCAGGGGAAATGTTTGTTTTAGCAGGTGAAATAGAACTAAATGCAGGGCGTGAAACAGTACGGTTGCTGGTAGGAAATAAAGGCGATCGACCCATTCAAATTGGTTCACACTATCACTTTTATGAGGCAAACGAAGCCTTAGAATTTAATCGAGAACAAGCCAAAGGAATGCGGTTGGATATCCCCGCAGGTACAGCAGTCAGGTTTGAACCGGGAGATGAAAGGGAAGTGCAATTAGTGCCGTTTGTTGGTAGTCGTCAAGTCTACGGATTTAATGGGATAGTGAATGGTGAGTTAGATGGATGAGAGACAATTAGACTATTATAGGACTTACGCGAAAAACCCAGTTTCTGAGAAAAATTGTGCATCTATGCGATAGATATTGACAGAGAAACCTGGTTTTTGGCAGCCGTGCGTAAGTCCTGTATTATCAACAATATTACTAAAACGACAGGTAGCGAAATGACACCGCACTCCCGAATAACCTCAATCAAAATTCAGGGTTATAGACCATTCCGAGATTTTACTGCTCCATTGGAACCACTAGAAATTATTGTCGGAGCTAATGGTTCTGGGAAATCAAGCCTGTTTGAGTTTCTAAAATTTTTGACCGACAGTATGGAAAGCGAGATTCCTAACGAAATTATTAAGGGTTCTATCGGTCAACAGATTTTCCATATTCCCGGCTCAGAAAAGTTTGAATGGGAGCTGAAAATTGATACAGGTGAGTCTAATATCTCCTATCAAGGAGAACTCATGGGGCCGAGAAGCAATCCGCAAATTTCTTTCGAGCGAGTGGAGTCATCTCAACATTTGTTCATGGATATTAAAGGTACTGAAGGTTTGTATCGCGAACCAGGATATGCAGAGACAAATCGCGTATTTCCAAAACGCAATCAACTCGCACTCAGGACAATAACAAATCCAGATTTAGCAACTCTCTATAAACTACGAGAGTATATCGGGGGTTGGAAATTTTACAGTTCATTTAACATTGCTAATCACAAAATTCGCAAATCTGTCCTCATTGAACAAGAACCAGTGTTGGATGAAGATGCAGGCAATTTGAGTTCAGTATTACACTATTTAATGACTGAACATAGCGCCGTTTTTGATGACCTGCAACAACATTTACAATCAGTTATTCCAGGATTCAAAAAATTGACTGTAAAAGCTCGCGGCGGGCCGGGAGAAGTTATCGCATTTTGGCAGGAAAAGGGGATTAACCAGGATTTAAGTCTTGCGGATTTATCCGATGGTATTCTAAGATTAATTTGTTGGATTTGTCTTTGTTTGCACCCGAAACCACCCTCTCTAATTTGTATTGATGAGCCGGATCAAGGTGTTCATCCTCGGACACTCCCTCTTTTAGCAGGATTGTTTGAAAAAGCTGCTGAACGCACTCAGGTTCTTTTGGCTACTCATTCTTCTTATTTTTTAACCCAATTTGATATTTCCCAAATTGCTGTGATGCGAAAGGAGAATGGAGAATCAAAGTTTATTAAACCTGGTAATTCCCAAGTTTTAACAGATATGCTTGATGACTTTGGGACAGAGGAAATTGAAAAACTCCACCGCAGTGATGAATTGGAGCTTCTACCATGAGGGTAATTATCTATGTAGAAGGGCCATCTGATAAAAATGCAATGGAAGCATTGTTAGTAAATTTGATTGACCAAAAATCTGAAGAAGGTGTCAGTATAGAGTTTTTTCCAATCAAAGGAGAGAACAATGATAGAGGAGGTGACGCTAAAAAAGAGTTGCTGCTGAATGCTCCAATAAAAGCTGTTAATATTCTTTGCAGGACTCCGAATTCAATTGTAATTCTTTTGCCAGACTTATATCCTAAGAATAAAGGGTTTCCCCATGAGACTTTTCAACAGCTAAAAGCTGGAATTATGGAGAATTTTTCTCAAGCATTACAAAAGAAAGGTATTCAGGATGAACGTCTCAAAGAACGCTTCAAAGTTTTTTGTTTTAAATACGAAATGGAAGCTTTGATTTTGGCGGCTGAATCTGCATTACGAGGTAAACTAGGAGTTACTTCTCTAGCTGTCACCTGGACAATACCAGTAGAAGACCAAAATCACGCTCGCCCCCCCTCGAAAATTGTAGAGCAACTTTTCCGAGATGCTGGCAAAGGATACAATAAAAAAGTGGATGCAAAATTGATACTAGGGAAGACTTCGTATCAAGAAATTGCCGAGAAATGTACTCAATGTTTCAAACCATTGGTTGAGTTTATAGAAGGTATACACAGAGAAGGTTCTTAGCATAAATTAATGTATACTCAAGTATTTGGGCAATGACAAAAATTCTAGGAAATCTGATTAGGAGTGCATTAAAATGAGTTACAGAATGGATCGCCGCGCCTACGCGGAAACTTTCGGGCCGACTGTGGGCGATCGCGTCCGGTTAGCCGATACAGAATTATTCATAGAAGTTGAAAAAGACTTCACAACCTACGGGGATGAAGTTAAATTTGGCGGTGGCAAAGTCATTCGCGACGGCATGGGACAGTCGCCTATTTCTAATGCAGACGGTGCAGTTGACACGGTAATTACTAATGCTTTAATATTAGATTGGTGGGGAATTGTTAAAGCAGATGTTGGGATTAAAGACGGGAAAATTTACAAAATTGGTAAAGCTGGAAATCCTTACATTCAAGACAGAGTAGATATTATTATCGGGCCTGGTACTGAAGTAATTGCCGGTGAAGGAATGATTCTCACGGCTGGGGGAATTGACACTCACATTCACTTTATTTGTCCGCAGCAAATTGAAGTGGCGATCGCCTCTGGAATCACGACAATGATCGGCGGCGGCACTGGCCCCGCAACGGGTACAAACGCCACAACTTGCACTCCGGGGCCTTGGCATATGTACCGAATGCTGCAAGCTGCTGACGCTTTCCCCGTAAATCTAGGGTTTTTAGGTAAAGGAAATAGCAGTCAACCCCAAGGATTAGTTGAACAAATCTTTGCCGGTGCAATGGGTTTGAAACTCCACGAAGATTGGGGAACTACACCAGCAACGATCGACACTTGTTTGAGTGTAGCTGACGAGTACGATGTGCAAGTTGCAATTCACACCGACACTCTCAATGAAGCGGGATTTGTGGAAGCTACAATTGCCGCCTTTAAAAATCGCGCTATTCATACTTACCACACCGAAGGTGCTGGCGGCGGACACGCACCGGATATTATTAAAGTGTGCGGACAAGCTAATGTTTTGCCCTCGTCAACTAACCCGACTCGCCCTTACACTGTCAATACTTTAGAAGAACATTTAGATATGTTGATGGTTTGCCACCATTTGGATCGAGGCATTCCTGAAGATGTGGCTTTTGCTGAATCGAGAATTAGAAGGGAAACTATTGCTGCTGAGGATATTTTGCACGATTTAGGTGCGTTTAGTATGATTTCTTCTGATTCTCAGGCGATGGGAAGAGTTGGAGAGGTGATTATTCGGACTTGGCAAACGGCACATAAAATGAAGGTTCAAAGGGGGAATTTGAACTGGCAAGATGCCCGTTCCACAGGGGGTTTGGGCGGGCAAGATGCCCGTTCCACAGGGGGAGAAAATGATAATTTTCGGGTGAAGCGGTACATTGCGAAATATACAATTAATCCGGCGATTACTCACGGAATTAGTCAGTATGTCGGTTCGGTGGAAGAGGGAAAGTTGGCGGATTTGTGTTTGTGGCGGCCGGCTTTTTTTGGGGTGAAACCGGAACTGGTAATTAAAGGAGGGGCGATCGCCTACGGGCAGATGGGAGATGCTAACGCCAGCATTCCAACGCCGCAACCGGTGCATATGCGGCCGATGTTTGGTAGTTTTGGCGGGGCGATTGGGGCGACTTGTCTGACGTTCGTTTCCCAAGCTGCGCGCGATCGAGATATTGCCGCACAGCTCGGTTTGCACAAGCCCACTGTAGCAGTTTCCGGGACCCGACAAATTAGTAAAAGAGATATGAAACTCAACGATTATTTGCCACAAATGGAAGTCGATCCAGAAACTTATGAAGTCAGGGCGGATGGGGAATTGTTAACTTGCGAACCGGCAACAGTTTTGCCAATGGCGCAGCGCTACTTTTTGTTTTAACTGATATTTTGCAGCATTGTCAGCAACAGGCAAGATGCCTGTTCCACAAGAAAATTTATATGTTGTGGAACAGGCATCTTGCCTGTTCAGAAAAGGCTAATTGACAATGGTGCAATATCTCACTTTTAACCGATTATACAATCATGTAGGGGAGGGTTTTACCAACAATATTTGCCCAAAACCGACAATCTCAAAAACCCGCCCCCACCCAACGGCCAATCTTCATTTTACTTCATTCGGGAGGTGGTTTCCGGTTAGAAAAATTGAGCGATCGCACTATCAAACCATGACACAAAAACCAAAAATAAAGTGCAATATTAATCCCGCTCAACAGCTTCGGTATTCCCTCCAGCAAGCTCGAAATTATCTCGTTTTTTAAAGGCAGCGCTTCTGCAAAAAAGGCAACAAATAACAAACCAACGCCACTCAGCAGTAAATGATAGGGAGTCGAGCGAATTTGTCTCCGAAAAGCTAATCCGTATGCAATTGCCACCCAGGCGTAAAATATGACAATTGTCACTTTCGGGAAACCCGCACGTCCAAGATGAACGTGGGTGCGAAAAACTTCATTGAACAGAAAGCAACCTGCAAACAGTGCCGAATATAGAATAAATCGATTTTCTGGGCGGTCTGGTTGAATAATTCTCAGCAATCCAAAGGTAAAAGCGCACACCATTACCGATAAATAAAATAACATTTGAAACGCTAAAAAAAAGAAACCTGCACCCGGATACGTGGCAGAGCAAGGCGGCAAAAATAACCCTTTTACTGAAGAACCGAACAAACTCAGACACGCCGTCACTAGCCCAACTAGCACTAAAGTTAGACTATTGAACAACAATACAGTTCTGTAATTTACCATAATTAATAACTAAAAGCTAAGAACAGTATATTGCGCGTCAAACCATTTTTTTGCTAGGGCTTTTGCACGGGGGTTCAGAAACCGGGTTTTTTAGGAAAATACTGCGTTGTGACTCGCAGATTCGGTAAAAAACCCGGTTTCTCTGTCGGAGTGCGTAAGTCGCGATCGTGTTCTTTGAGTAAAGGTGAGATATTCGGTGAAAGGACACAGCAGACAATTGAGCATCGGCAAATACAGCGTATTCCAGGTTTATGAAGTACAGTAGCAGCAGCTTGTAAACCAGTTTTTAAAGTGCTTAGGATTGACCCGCGTCAAGGGCCGTAGCCAGCAAGATGTCAACCATCTTGCTGGTGGTTGGTGAGAACTGACGTAAAAAAGATTTGAGTTGCGACCACCATAATTCTATAGGATTGAAATCGGGAGAA
>NZ_JAUBTK010000097.1:0-26447 GCF_036702455.1 Microcoleus sp. D2_18a_D3 | reverse complement strand
TGTTCGGGGAAATCCTCAAAAGTATGGACTGTTAAAGCAGCCTGATAAAACTCGATCGCCCTCTCCAGATTATCCGCTCGCGAACCGTTGATTCTGTCACTGTAGGCATTAGCTAGGTTGTTTTGAGTCCTTGCCCATTTTTCGGGGAAAGCCTCAAAAGTATGGACTGTTAAAGCAGCCTGATAAAACTCGATCGCCCTCTCGATATTATCAGCCCGCAAACCGTTGATTCTGTATAAGTAGGCATTAGCTAGGTTGTATTGAGTCCCTGCCCATTGTTCGGGGAAATCCTCAAGGGTACGGACTGTTAAAGCAGCCTGAGAAAACTCGATCGCCCTCTCCAGATTATCCGCCCGCAAACCGTTGATTCTGTCACTGTAGGCATTAGCTAGGTTGTTTTGAGTCATTGCCCATTCTTCGGGGAAATCCTCAAAAGTATGGACTGTTAAAGCAGCCTGATAAAACTCGATCGCCCTCTCCAGATTATCCGCTCGCGAACCGTTGATTCTGTATAAGTAGGCATTAGCTAGGTTGTTTTGAGTTCCAGCATATTTTTCGCTCCCAGGTTGCCGATTGTTTAAAACTATTTGAAAACCAGTAATGGCAATTTCAATATTTTTCGCTCTATTGCCGCGCGGAAAGTCACTAATATGAATACTCAAATTTACAATAAGGCCGACAATGTGCTCAATTGCTTCGGGATGTTGGGCAATTAAATTGTCGGCTACTTGGTGTAAAGTCTCGGCAAAACGGAGATTGAGGAGATGTTGGCGCTGAGCCAGCATCGGGTAAATTACGGCAACACCACTATAGCTTTCTTCTGCTTGCAGTAATTCTAGGATAAAGTTTACATACTCTTGGGGATTTTCATCTTCAGAATTATCGCTATCTCCGTCATAGTTCATTCCCAAGAATTGCCCTAGCTGACTGGCCAAATTCCGTAAAAAATTAGCGTGATTTTCCTGTCCTTCCTCTGCCAGGTTGTCTGCTACTACCTCGCAAACTTGCAGAAACCCCGAATCTACCAATTCTAAGTTATCCTGTAAAATCTGCGGTTCCTCACCGTTGGGGCAAGTCAGGAGTGTCTCAATCAATTGCAGATAAGCTTGGGTGCGGGTTTCTTCCATTGTGGGGAGTTGTCAGTAACACAGATGTTTATTTACCATGATTCGTCGATGGGTGGCCAGAAACCGGATTTTTTCGAGAATATTTGATTACAGGCGAAGAGATGGGAAAAAACCCGGTTTCTAAATATTGTGAACCGCAGATGTCGGCGGATATACGCTGATGGACGCAGATGAATTTAGTCGATAGGGGCGGGTTTATTAGTTTGTTGGTTTTCGGCAATTATTGTGAGTAAAACCCGCCCGTACAGGATAAATGGTAAAAAACCGGGTTTCTTCTAATTTTGCGCTAATTCTGGCGGCCGCCCCATCAAACCGGTCATCAGCCGTAAGGCTAAAAACCTCACTGGCGGAATTGTCCGCAAACACCACAATCCGAAGCGGCGAAATGCCACCATTGGCAGCCAAGTATTGGAAAATAATCTGTCTAGAAAATCGGTAAATCCTAACACGATTAAATTCTCTTTTTTGCGCCAGTTGTGATACCGTTTCAATACTCGCAAGTCGCCGATGTCTTCGCCTTGTTGGTGCGCTTGCTGCAAGATTTGGGCGATCGCCCCTGCGTCTCGAATGCCCATATTTAATCCCTGGCCGCCGACGGGATGGCAGCAGTGGGCGGCGTCGCCAATTAGTGCTAATCTGGGCAAAACGTAGCGATCGCTCTGCATTAACTGCACCGGAAACAAAAAGCGATCGCTCTCCAATTCCAAACGCCCTAAAAGCCCGCCCGTGCGCTGTTCCAACAAAGTCAAAAACTCTGTTTCATCCATTTGTTGCAAAGCTTTTGCTTCCGCGTGGGGTGCTGTCCAAACTACTTGACAGCGGTTCCCCGGTAATGGTAAAACTCCCATCGGGCCGCTCGGCCAAAAGCGCTCAAAAGCGATATCATTGTGCGGTTTTTCTGCTTTAATAGTGATAGCAACGCAGGATTGCCAGTATTTCCAGCCGCGAGTGCTGATGTTGGCTTCGGTGCGGATGCGCGATCGCGAACCGTCGGCGGCGACTAATAATTTGGTGCGAATAGTCCGAGTTTCGCCGTTTTGTTTGACTTCTATTTCGGCGCAATGAGTTAAATATTTTACCTCCACTACTTCCGCCGGACAAACCCAACTAAAATTCGGGTTTTTTTCCAAACATTCCTGCAAAGCTGACAGCATGACTCCGTGCTCGCCAACGTAACCTAAAGCTGCTTTTGGTACGGGCAATTTGCCAGTATTTCCCAAATCCGGGCGGTGGAATTCGACGACGCCGGGATAGTCGCCGTCGCAGAGGCTAATTTGCTCGAAGGTGGTGATTTGCGGCAAGATTTGCTGCCACACGCCGATACCTTCTAAGATCATTCCTGATAGCAGGGTGATTGCATAGGCTTGTTTTTTGGCTGCGGCGGCGGCGGGGAGTTGGGTTTCAATTATTGCTATTTTTAAGCCGGAATCTTTTAAGGCGCTGGCTAAGGTGGCCCCGACTATGCCGCCTCCGACGATGGCTATGTCAAAGTCGAGTGTCGGTGTTTGCGTGGAGGCTGTGGTTGGAGAAAGTTGGTTTACAGGCATTTTCAAGGGATTTTGTCAAAGTTAATTGGATTGTTACTTTGTTATTGTAAAGAATTATTTCGATTTAGGGCGATCGAGCGACGGAGACGGGAGATGGGGAGACGGGGAGATGGGGAGATGGGGAGATGGGGAGATGGGGAGATGGGGAGACGGGGAGACAGAAACCCGGTTTCTTTGGATATTTCTCGTCACTCAACCCAAAACTCGTAGAAACCAGGTTTCTCGCCCCATGCGTGACGTTCAGAAATTAATGACTAATGATTCATGACTAATGACTAATGACTGATGACTAATGACTAATGACTAATGACTACTGACTACTGACTAATGACTACTAACTACTGACTAATGACTAAT
The DNA here is from genome assembly GCF_036702455.1 of Microcoleus sp. D2_18a_D3. Taxonomy (NCBI): domain Bacteria; kingdom Bacillati; phylum Cyanobacteriota; class Cyanophyceae; order Oscillatoriales; family Microcoleaceae; genus Microcoleus; species Microcoleus sp. D2_18a_D3. Next base: position 23,416 of record NZ_JAUBTK010000097.1, on the reverse strand, counting down.
AACTAATGACTAATAACTAATGACTCATGACCATTTCCTTTGTGTTTTCCGTAGCCAGCGCTGATAGTTTCTGGCAAATGGGAATCTCGATGACAAACTCTGCACCGTCGCCGGGTGCGGAAATACACTGCAATTTGCCTCGGTGTTTTTCAACTATAATCTGATAGCTAATTGACAGTCCCAAGCCTGTACCTTTACCGACGGGTTTAGTAGTAAAAAATGGGTCGAACAACTTGCCAATAACTTCTTGATTGATTCCCATCCCGTTGTCTGCAATCCGAATTGTTACTGTGTCTGAATTCGCACTGGTGCTAATCCGAATTCGGTTGTGGTGAGAATATATCTCTTTTGAAGAATGAGTGCTGTTGTAATCTTCGAGGGCGTCTAGCGCATTTCCTAAAAGATTCATAAATACTTGATTGAGCTGACCTACATAGCACTCAACTTTTGGGAAGTTGCCGTATTCTTTGATAATCTCAATAGCGGGACGAAGTACATTAGCTTTGATCCGGTGCTGCAAAATTAGCAAAGTGCTTTCGATTCCTTCGTGAATATCTACTCGCTTCATCTGCGATTCGTCGAGTCTGGAAAAGTTGCGTAAGGATACAACTAAGTCGCGGATGCGATCGGCTCCTACTTTCATTGATTCCAAAATCTTCGTAAAGTCTTCCATTAAGTAATCAACTTCAATATCTTCGGCTGCTTCTACAATTTCCGGGACGGGATTTGGGTATTTCTCCTGGTAAAGATGGAGCAAACTGAGTAAGTCGGTGGCGTATTGGCTGGCGTGGGTGATGTTGCCGTAAATGAAGTTAATCGGATTGTTAATTTCGTGGGCGACGCCGGCGACTAGCTGCCCGAGAGAAGAGATTTTTTCGGTTTGGATTAGTTGAGTTTGTGCTTGGTGCAACTCTTGGAGAGCTTTTTCGAGCTCGGCTGCTTGCGATCGATACTGTCCCTCGGACTGCTTGAGTGCTTCCAAAACTTGGACGCGATCGCTAATATCGGTGTGAGTTCCCACCCACTCGCGAACGCTGCCGTCGGCTGCCAAAAGGGGGACGCCCCGTACCCAGAAGTGTCTGTAGCTGCCGTCTGCGGCTCGCAAGCGGTGCTCGACTTCGTAGAGACTTTTTGTTTCTATTGCCCGCATCCAAGCTTGTACTGTGCGATCGCGGTCTTCTGGGTGTACTGCTTGTATCCAGTTGTCCTTCTTTTCAAAGCTGATGCCCGTATAAGCTATCCAGTCAGGCTGAGGCCTGTCGAAGATTCCGTTAGCGTCTGTCATCCAAACCATCTGTGCGGTGGCCATTGCCAGCGATCGATATCTTTCCTCACTCAGGCGCACAAATTCTTCGGCTTGCCGGCTGGCTGTCACATCGCGCAAAATTGCTGTGAATATGATTTCCCCTGCCACTTCGAGTTTGGAAATAGAAGCTTCGGCGGGAAATTGCGTACCGTCTCGGCGGCAGGCGAAAATTTCTTTGCGGCTGCCCATTTTTCGGGCTTGTTTAACGCCGCCGCCGAAATTGCTGACGAGGAGACTGTGAGGGGTGGCAAAAGCTTCGGGCAACAGCAGGCTCAGGGATTGGCCGATCGCCTCAGCCGCCGTCCAGCCAAAAATCCGTTCTGCACCTTGGTTGAACAAGATAATTTTTTGCTCAGCATCCACGGAAATAATCGCGTCGTCGGCAATTTCTACAATGCCGGCGAAACGAGCTTGAGACAGTTGCAGGGCTTTTTCAGCGTGTTTGCGATCGCTGATGTCGCGGGCGATCGTCGAAATGTATGCGAGTTTGCCGCCCGGTGCGGAGTGGGAGATGATAACTTGGCTGACGGGAATTTCGAGTCCCGATGTTGACAGGAAGGTGGTTTCTCCGCTCCAAAAGCCTTCGGAAACAGCGGTGGCGATCGCTTGTTTCAAAGTGCTATAGTCTGACGCTGCCGTGAATTCTAGAACTTGTCGCTTGGATATATCTTCATTTTCGCCTATACCCACCATTTTTCTGCCGGCTTTGTTAATGTAAATGGCGCGTCCTTCGATGTTGTAAGTACCTACAAAATCCGGCGTTGCTTCCAGAATAGCTGCCAGACTTCTGTTGGCGATTTCGGCTTTTTTGCTTTCAGTAATATCCCGCGCGATGATAACTATACCGCTAATATTTCCTAGTCCGTCCCGGTAAGCACTTTTTGTAGAAAGAAATGTCCGCAAATTTCCTTTAACTGGCAGCTCTTCTTCGATCGCTTGCGTTGTTCCCGTTGTCATAATTGGGCGATCTGTTTTTCTAATTTTGCCGGCAATTTCCGGGTGAAATAACTCGCTGTCATCTCTGCCGATAATGTCGTCTACAGACTTGCCAATTATACTGGCTCCCGCAGCATTGAGCATCAGGTAACGGCCCTGAATATCTTTGACAAATAGGGCTGCTGGCGTACTATTGATGACGGCAAGCAACAGGTTGTAGTTTTTTTGAAGTGCCTGCTTAGTTGTTTTAGTGTCGAAAATTTGCTCCTGCAATTGCTCATTGGCGAGTTGCAGTTGCATCGTCCGTTTCTCAACTTGAGTTTCTAAGTCGGATTTAGCTTTCCTCAGTCCCAGTTCTGCTCGATAGCGCTTCCGGTCTGCGCTGCAAAGAGTTTTGGCATTCTGCCAAATCAGAACTGTAAAAATAATCACGTTCAATACGCTTAACAGCGATATCCCTACCTCCGGCGTGTAGGCTTGTAACCGCTCTCCCGATATGATGAAATAACCGACTAAAGGCGGGATAATGATTGCCCGTGGTAACAAGCGCCTCGCCATGATGCCGCCCGCGCGATCGCTCGTCATTACTGCGATCAATCCTCGCTCTGGACTGGCAAATAAAATGCCGAAGCTCAGCAACATAAATGCTGCCGAAGTGTGCAAAGCCATTCCTGTATTATTGCCAATTTGGTAAAATAAAGCTTTGTCGTAGAAATAGCCTATCAAACCCGTAAATGCAATTAAAAATGCTGAACAGCTTAAGATTTGAATCCGCAGGTATTTAGGCCGACGTTCTAACAGCAGCAGTAGGGCTGTTCCCAGCAATAAAAAAGCACCTGCAGTATTCGGTGCCATGCGTCCGGGTGTTCCGGTGATTGTCAATGTGTAACTTTCTTTAAATAGCAGTTGGTCGATGCCTAAGTCTAAATTAAAGCTATATTGAACTAGGGTTAATAGGCTAATTAATATAATTAAAAATGAGGAATAAAAAATTAAATTTTTGTATTTTTTTTGAGACTTTCTTGCTGTTAATTTGGCGCGCCGGCTCTGTTGGATGAATAGAGAAAACCCGCCCAAAATAAAGCAGACCGCAGTATTGGCTTTCATCGTCACGAGTCCGGGCAGAATGCTTTTTAACATTTGCAGATCGAATATCCAACCCAAAATGACTGTACAGCCGATCGCCATTACTGCAATACTCGCTTTTTTGGCAAAAGACTGGACAGTAGCCATTCGGGTTGAGGGCGTTTGCCGTTGTTGTGCTCGTTCAAAAACTTCCAATTTCTCGATCCCTCTAATTATTGGGTTTCTACGTATCTAAGGTAACAATAAACACTTTAGTGATATTGTTGCCCGCTATACAAAGCTGCTAATCATAAAATATGAATTATTTTATCTAACTTTAGATAGATAGTCAAATGAAGGTTGAAGGCTCTTATGTAGAAGGCATTCGGCAGAATTGACTAATTTTTTATGTGTAAATTTTAATAAAAAATTCCTTGTTCCTTGTTCGTTGTCCCTTCGATTTCGGAAATTGGCGCCCGATTCATCGGCAAGGCAGAGTGTTTTTACTCAGTACATCAAGGGATAATGGTAGCGGATGAATCACTCTGCAACACGATCGCTCGCATTGTAAATCGGCTGCTGTGGCTGTGGGAAATGCGGCACAACAATAAGACTCGGCGGTTGAAACCGCTACTAAACAAACAAAGTCCCAGCAGAGAGGGACTAAAGAGGGGATATTCAAGTCGGCTTTGGTAACTGTCAACTGACAACTCACAACAGTCAACTGTCAACTAACTCCCAAATTTTGAAGTGCTTCCAAAGCTTCGGTTGCTGAGGGGTAACGCTGGGGGAAAGCGTACAGCACCATCTTGTCTAAAACGCGAGCCAATTCCGGGGTGACAGTTGCATTTTTCTGCCAGATGAGATTGCCTAAATTATCAACTCGGAGTTGTTTCGGGCGCATCCCTGTCAAGGCTTGAATCCCGATGAGCCCGACAGCATAGATGTCGCTGCACTGTTTCGGGGAACCGATGGCTTGTTCGGGGGGAATGTAGTCTTGCTGAGTACCGCCGCGCGATTTTGTTTGACCGATGCTGTTGTGCGAGGTGTTGATTTCTTTAACGGCCCCAAAGTCAATTAATACAATTTTGTTATCAGATGTCCGCCTGATTAAGTTTTGAGGGTGAACGTCGCGGTGAATTACATCTTGTTTGTGAACGAATACAAGCACTTCCAAGATATCTTTCAACAAAGCAATAACCCGATCTTCTTCCCAAGGTTGACCTTCGATTAGTTCTTGATACAAGGGTTGCCCTTCGATGAATTGATAGACTAAATAAAAATATCCATCTTCTTCAAAGCGAGCTAACAATTCTGGTATCCGATCGTGTTGGCCCAATCGATATAAAACGCGCGTTTCTCGATCGAATAGGTGGCAGGTTCTCTCAGACTGGCTTTTCAGGCGCTTGACGAGGCACAAAGGTCGATCGGGCAAATTTTCATCTTCAGCCAGATAGGTATCGCTGTACTCCGTGTTCACCAAATGTTCTCTAATTCGGTAACGCATCCGCAGCAGCTTTTGCAACATCGGATCGACAGAATTAGCTGGTTGTGTGCCTTTTTGTACAGCTCTCATGATGCAGTCCCAAAGATTTGCTCCGACGACTCTTTCTTCTTGTCCAATAATTTCTGCTTGTCTCAGTACCTTGGTGAGGTCTTTCCACAAGTTATAGCCGACGTAGCGCCCCAGGTAGCCCACTGTGTACCCGCGGGCGATCGGATCGTTTTGCTGAATTTGTTGGTACGTCAAACCCCCTACAACGCCTCGAATTATCGACTGTTGCAACCGACTCAGGTGTTTTTCCGTTTGTTCGTATACCAGATTGTCCAAAAACAATATTGCTTCTTCTACTATCATAGCTTCATGTCTTAAGTTACTTGTACACGATCTGCACATCTTTTTCTCTAAAATAGCCACTTGCCAGGGATGAGGTACAGCTTTCCATTCACCAATTAGCCAGTACCCATTGCGTTGCAATCGGGCAACTGAAAACTGCTGTATTTAGCTTATACATGATTTAACTTTACTTTGATAGTTTGTCGAGTTATTTAAATATATTTTTACAAATATGACTTTTATGACTTTAAATTATGAATTTTATGTATTGACCTTAGAAGGAGTTTGGGTTATTATACAAATTAAATTTTTAAGGCAAGTTAATCTCTGATGCTTTTAAAAATATACCCGTTATAATCGCCCCGCTTAATGGGGGACAATACATCTGAAAGCGTTACGTGGTCTATCGCCAATCCAACGCCATGAATTCCAACGCTATCTGAGGCTTTTTGGAAGATATAACGCCGGCTCAACTTCCAAGCCGCAGCATATCGGTTCAGGAATTTTCATCATTTTCCATAGGTTTGTAGTGAGGGCGCAGAGTCTTATTCAATGGAGATTAAGGACTAAAGTCATTACTACAAACAACGTCACATTTCGGGAAAATTACAATTTTTTTAACTTATGTTAGGCATGAACACGAATCCTACCGCTCGCCCTTTTTTCATTCAACACCCAAAGGATCTCGCCACATCAGCATTTCTGGTTAACAACGACTTGCCCAACGGAGCGATCGATCCATTCAAGGTTTCTAGTTATAGTGCTGAATCTAGCTTGACTAATCTCCCAGCATTCAGCACCAACCAACAGACACAAACTGCGGATTTTATTGTACCTAATACCAGCCCTGGCTTCAGTTACTCTGTGAGCGATGCTCAACTCAAACCGCAGTCACAGTCAGCGAGCGCAAACATAGAGCCGCTAACGGGAACGATATCTGCCTCTCAGTTTAATTTCTCCGATTCAGATAACTCTCTTTTGACAGCTCGTAATGTTGTTGGCGTTCAGAACGGTAGCATCAGCTTAACTGAGTTCGTGGGGACAGGCGATCCCGATGATTTCTACCGATTCGATATCAACACTAATAGCAATTTTAGCCTGCGTCTCGACGGTTTGGCAGCGGATGCTGACGTAGACCTAATTCAAGATAGAAACCGCAACGGTGTAGTTGATTCTGGCGAAAGTATTGGCTACTCTCTTGAGAGTGGCATCGCCCCCGATGCGATTAATTTATCCTATCTGGCTCCAGGGACATACTATGTCCGAGTCTCTAGCTACTTAGGCTCTACCAATTACAACCTGACTCTTTCTGCAACACCTGTTCCTGTATTGCCCGATATTCCTACACCTAACGGTGCTTTTAATCGCAATTACGGCTATGGTTTAGTCAATGCAAATGCAGCAGTTACCCGCACCCTGAACCGATCAACTCTCTTCCCTGATGTTCCTAATTTGGGCGATAATAATTGGGGGCGAGACGCGATAAATGCGCCTGAAGTGTGGGATCAGAACATTACAGGAAATGGGATGGTTGTAGCTGTCATCGATACTGGTGTTGACTACAACCATCCCGACTTGGATAATAATATTTGGCAGAACGCTGATGAAATTGCGGACAATGGCATCGATGACGATCGCAACGGATTTATTGATGATATTCGGGGTTGGGATTTTCTGTATAATGACAACTACCCACTGGATCTGTCTCCCGATGGTCACGGGACTCATATAGCAGGTGCGATCGCGGCGGAACGAAATGATTTTGGTATCACAGGAGTTGCGCCCAATGCTAAGATTATGCCTGTCAGAGTGTTAGACACCTTTGGTTACGCCGAGTGGAGTAATCTTGCTGCTGGAATCCGGTATGCTGCTGATAATGGAGCAAATGTAATTAACGTCAGTATTGGAAATGAGTTTTACCCTTCCAACCTGGTGAATGACGCAATTGAGTATGCAAATAACAAAGGCTCTGTTGTGGCGATAGCAGCGGGAAATTCGGGTTTTAGCCAACCAGATTATCCAGCTCGTAATGCCGATCGCAGGGGAATTGCCGTGGGCAGTATTGATATAAACGGCCGGATGGCTGACACCTCGAACCGTGCGGGTTCCACACCTTTGGATTATGTAGTTGCTCCGGGAGTAGACATCTATTCTACAACTCCCTATAACACCTATGACACCCTAACTGGCACATCGATGGCAACGCCACACGTAGCGGGTGTAGCGGCTTTAGTTTTGAATGCCAATCCGACTTTAACTCCGGCTCAAGTTGAGTACATTTTGACAACAACAGCTAATCCAAATGGGTTGACTGTATAGCATCTATCGGGTAAATAAGATACACCTGGGTATTGATGTACCGATGCACTGGTGGTTCCTTCCCCTTCCCTGAATTGGGAATTGGTAAGCGCGTACCTCACGAGTCTTGAGAACCGCTATAGTGGGGGGAATTTACCTGTGGCATCGGTGTCAACCAAAACGAATCATTTGCTAAATCGCTTTTACTCAGAGGAGCATCATGTTTAAACTTGGAAAAACAACCCTCGCATTAATCACCGTATCGGTTGCAGTTTTGCAGCCAGCTTTTCGGGCTCGCGCACAAGAAACGAGCAGCGAATTCAGGCAACTACAAACCTTATTAGAAGCTAAGAAATGGGACGACGCCGATCGCGAAACCGTCTCTTTACTCCGCAACAACCCCACGTCTTGTCCGAACCTCCGCGCGATCGACCAATTGTGGATGCAATACAGCAATAATAAATACGGCTTCACTCCGCAGTTAGAGATTTGGCAACAGACGGGGAAGGGTTTAAATTGTCAAACTTGCGAAGAAGAAATTAAACAATTTAGCAAAAAGGTAGGATGGAAACTTGACTCGCGAGACACTGCTCTGCTAGGGGATTTTCCCGCTCAGTACCCAACTGTTGCTGCATTAGGTTGGCAAAGCTACGTTGGTAGAGATACAAGTTTTTTTGGCGATCGGCGTAATACATGGCAAGCGTCGAAAGTTCAAGGTTATAACTTGTTCTCTACTTTTGCTAATTGCGGCAAGTAAGTAGACAAACCTAAAAAAACAGAATACTCAGATACCCGACTTCTTAAAGAAGTCGGGTATCTAAAGCGCGAGGTCGTTTTACGTTCTTTTGCTTTCATACTTCTGCTTCTTTTAAAAAGCTGGTTTTGCTGAATACAGGTATGAATTAAAATTTTACCAATTGCTATGGGCCAAGTATGGTGAGTTTTGTAACGTTGGAGAAAAGTTTATTCATACCGTAAATCAGCAACGCCATTTATAGAACACAGGCAAGATGTCTGTTCCACAAATATAGAATAAGAAATAACAATCAACAGTCAACAGTCAACAGTCAACTACTTAATCTTATTTACATACCCCCACAAACTGTAATCGCGACTGAGCCAACCCCGGAAAAAAGCCATCTGAGTCGGATCTTCTTGCACCCGTTTGTAGCGGTAAATAATTCGTTCATTAATCATTTGCAACGCTGTATTTCTATTATTTGCCCCTTTCAGCGCTTCCTTGGTGCGAGCATCAAAAACTCCCGTTTGCGGCAATCCTAATGCTTGCTGAAGAAAGGTAATTGAGTTATTAATACCGAAATTAACGGCAGTGTCAAACATGACGATCGCCAAAGCCGGCTGCATCGTCCCCGAGAGGCTCGAATCCCAGTAATATTTATAAATTTCTAGGAGCTCTGCTTCCGACATCTGCGTCACGTCGAGAGGCGGAAGCCCACGACTGTAGCGGTAGGCGTTGTATTCCGTTTGCAAGACGCCCCGATAAGTTCTCCCGCCCTTATCGGCTGGGTGATTGCTGAATCCACCCTCAAAATAGAGGGTGAAATAAAGAGCAGTTTGAAATAATTTCTGCCGAAAGCTGGCTGTCTGCTGCTGCTGTGCGAAAGTCTTTTGGGCAAAGGGTAAGGGGATTGCTAAGGTTAACAAGAGTATCCCCAGCAGGAGGTTTGGTTTCCACTTGATGTTATGTTGGCGCTGTGTCGCTTGCTTGTCGCTCATAAATTCTCTGTGACGATCGCCCGTAGTTCCGCTAAAACTGCTACTCTGCAAAATAATATAGATTCAACCTTTAACTTGATAGCACAGATAGGCCGCCAAATGAATTCCGATTTTCCCAACCAATCCGAAACACCCCAATTTGAAGATGCTGCATCGCTGACAGTCGTTGCAGAAACCTATTACTCTCAAGGCAATTTAGCAGCAGCCGTCGCTGCTTGTCGCCGAGCTCTGGAATTGCAACCGGATTGGGCGGCGGCTTACGTGACAATGGGCAATGTGCAGCAAGCAAGCGGCCAAATTGAGGAAGCGATGCGGTTTTATTCCGAGGCGATCGCTCTGAATCCCGATTTTGCTGAGGCTTATGCTAATTTGGGCAGTATGCTCTACAAACAAGGGCATGTGGTGGAGGCGATTGTCAATTACGAAAAGGCGATCGAACTTAAACCAAATTTGGCTGCTGCTTACTGGAATTTGGCAGGGGCACTGAAGCAGCAGGGGCAGCAGGATGCAGCGCTAGCATACGAGCAAAAAGCTCTCGAACTCAATCCCCACCTTGCTCAGGTAGATTTTCACTTAAATTTAGGAGATAAATTAGCGCAGCAAGGGAAGTTAGATGAGGCGGTGGCTGCATGGCAGCAGGCGATCGCATTCAAACCCGATTTAGCCGAAGCATACTGTCAAATTGGCAGAGTTTTGCGCCACCAGGGTCAATTTAAAGACGCAATACCCAACCTTCAAAAAGCCCTAGAAATTAAACCAGATTTTATTTCTGCCCACCAACATTTGTGCGGCATCCTCAGAGATACTAGCAATTTAGCTGCCGCGCGGCAAGCCGTGCACCAATACAGCCAAATGTGTGCCGAAACAGATCCAATTATGACCGCGATTTACTTCATCAGCACCTATCAAGTGTCGGGATTAAATCAAATTGCGGGCGATCGATTTTTAGAGCTAGAGTCGTACTTGCAGCAAAACTTAGAAACCGCTAGCCCGGTGGAAATTAAATCGCTTTATGCAAACTTGTTATTCAGCACACCGTATGTGCGAGATGACTTGGCAGCCAACTCAAAACTTTACAGATTAATTGCCCAAAAGTATATCGACCAATGTATTAAACCTAATTTTTCTCAACCCGCCAATTACAGTTTCAAACCAAGTGCCCCATCCAGCAAGTTAAAAATCGGCTTTTTGTCCAATCACTTCAGCCGCCATTCAGTAGGTTGGTGCAGCGCTGACATCATTCGCGAATTGTCCGACATCACACCCAATGTGTATTTGTACGCTTCCGAAAGAATTGTTCCTGACGATCGCACTCAGAAATTTGAAAGTTGGGGCAAACTGACTTTTCCGACAACCTACCCGAACGGACTTGCCAATCCCGCAGAAATTATCGACAAAATTCAGCAAGATGAACTGGACGTTTTAGTCGATTTAGATTCTCTCAGCGTACCAGTTCACGCTGACATTCTCTACCAAAAACCCGCACCAGTTTGTGTTTCTTGGCTGGGATTTGACGCCCCTTACCTATCGCCGGAAAATTACTTTCTTACAGACTGGCACTCTCACCCAGCGGGACGGGAAAAATATTATGACGAGCAGCTAATTAGGATGCCGGATTCCTTTGTAGCGGTGTCCGGTTTTCAGAGATATGGAGTCGATCCCGTGGCATTGAGAAGGTCGCATCGGATCGGTTTGGATCAGATAGTTTACCTGTGCGTCGCTCCCGGCAGAAAATTCAATTACGAGTTGGTAAAAGCCCAAATTGCGATTCTCAAACAAGTGCCAAACAGTATCTTAATTCACAAAGCTTTAGGCGATGCTGCGGTGTTTGAGGCTGCATATCACCAAGCTTGCGAAGCTGAAAAAGTGAGCAAGCACCGAATTAAGTTTTTGCCAAGGTTTGCTACTGAGGAAGAACACAGAACTATCTATTTGCTGGCAGATGTGTTGTTAGATTGTTATCCTTACAACGGAGGAACTCACACTTTAGAGGCTTTGTGGTTTAATTTGCCAGTGGTGACTCGCACAGGAGAGCAGTTTTTGTCGAGAATGGGTTATTCGTTTTTGCAGGCTGTGGGAATTGAAACTGGTGTGGCTTTGTCTTGGTCGGAATATGTGGAAGTTGGTGTAAAATTGGGTAAAGAACGTGAATTGAGAAATGCAATTAAAGCACAGTTGGTGAAATCTAAAGATCCAGCCAATTTGTCGCCGCTGTGGAATCCGAAAAAGTTTGCTGGTGATATGTATGCGGTCTTGGAAAAATTATGTAAGATAGGATAAATGCTGGCTAGTGACTGCTGACTAATGACTGCTGACTAATGACTAATGACTAATGACTAATGACTGCTGACTAATGACTAATGACTACTGACTGATGACTAATGACTTCAACACTGCCAACTATTAAGTTTTTGAAACAGCCGACTTCGGAAGCTTGGGTGCAACAGGCGATCGCCCATTTGGATACAATCTTATTAGACCATTCTCACTGCGAGCGGAAAGCGGCGGGAGTAGCGTTAAATTTAATGTTTCGCTACCCAGCCCGAGAAAAATTGGTGAGGATGCTAACGGCGATCGCCCGCGAAGAATTAGAGCATTTCGAGCAAGTCAACCAGCGGTTAGAAAAGCGCGGCATTGCTTTAGGCCCTTTGGCCGCACCTCCCTACGGTGCCGGTTTGTCCGCCCAAATTCGCAAACAGGAACCGGAGAGACTTTTGGATTCTTTGTTGGTTTCTGGTTTGATAGAAGCACGCAGTCACGAACGGTTGGGGCTGCTGGGCGATCGCTGTCCCGACGCGGAATTAGCTAAGTTTTACCGCAGTTTGATGGCTTCGGAAGCGCGCCATTACGGGGTATATTGGATTTTGGCAACAACTTATTTCGATCGCACTCTTGTGATTGACAGGCTGGAGGAATTATCATTAGTAGAGAGCGAGTTGCTGGCCATTCTTCATCCCGAACCGAGAATTCACAGTTAAAAGCTAGGTGCACTTAAAGACTGTAAAACACAAAAAATTAGTAATTTTACAGTTGCTAAAGTCAAAAAATAAATCTACGTTGCAACAACCAATGAAAACCCAACATCTGGATTTTTTAATTCGTTCCTGGGAAACGCGCGATCGCGCTGAGGCGTTCTATTTAATTAGGGATGTTTTAGCAGAATACGGTTTAAAATGCGAACCTCACGGGGCAGATCGAGATGTCTATGATGTAGAACTACATTATCATAATCAAGGCGGCGAATTTTGGGTAGTTGAACGGCAGGGTAAAATAGTGGGTACGGCGGCTTATTATCCGATTGAGCGCGGAAATAATGCTGTGGAAATTCGCAAAATGTATATTTTGCCAGCAGCAAGAAGACAAGGTTTGGGGAAATTTTTACTGCAAGAATTGGAAAGTAAAATTATCGCTCGCGGCTTTGAGGAAATTTGGATTGAAACTGCTAGCATTCTCAAAGAAGCTGTGAAAATGTACGAAAATAGCGGATATCTACCGACAACTGGTGTGGAGACGCCAAGGTGCGATCGGGTTTACGTAAAATCTCTAAGTATAAAAAAACTATAATTACTAAAAATTACACGCTAAGTTTAATTTATTTTCTGCTGCAGAGGAATCTCGATCGCAAATTCGGAACCTTCTCCCAATACAGAATTGCAAGAAAGCTTGCCGCCGTGTTTTTCTACTATAATAGAGTGCGAAATCGCCAATCCTAAGCCAGTTCCTTTGCCAATGGGTTTAGTAGTGAAAAACGGGTCAAACAAGCGCTTTTGCACATCTTCGCTCATCCCGGGGCCGCTGTCAGCTATCCATATGGCAACGCTGTTATTGTCGGTTACTTGGGTGCGAATCGTAATTGCGAGATTTTTGGCGGTGCGATTGGATTCCTTTATCTCCATTTCCAAGGCGTCTAGCGCATTGCTCAACAAATTCATAAATACTTGATTTAACTGACCGGGATAACATTCAACTAAAGGCAAATTACCGTATTCTTTGATCACATTAATTGTCGGGTGATCGGCTTTATGTTTCAGGCGGTTTTGCAAAATCAGCAGCGTGCTTTCGATGCCTTCGTGAATGTCAACTTGTTTCTTTTCGGCTTCGTCAAGTCTTGAGAAAGTCCGCAGGCTCAAAACTATGTCGCGGATGCGATCGGCTCCGAATTTCATAGAGGCTAAAATTTTCGGTAAATCTTCAATAAGATAATCAATTTCAAAGTCTTCCCTTGCCTCTACAATTCTGGCGCTAGGCTGGGGGTATTCCTTCTGGTAAAGTCGCAGCATTTTTAGCAAGTTTTGAGTGTACTCGCTGGTGTAGCTAAGATTGCCGTAGATAAAATTAACTGGGTTGTTAATTTCGTGGGCGACACCTGCTACTAACTGTCCCAAACTTGACATTTTTTCACTTTGAATTAATTGAGTTTGGGTGCGTTGGAGTTCGCGCAAAGTTTCTTCTAGCTGTTGAGTTTGAGCTTGAGCTAATCGGGCCGCTGTGCGCGTTTGGGTGTAGAGTTCGGCGTGGTCGATCGCGATCGCAATTTGAGCGACCACCGCTTGCATCAGTTCGACTTCCGATTCGCTCCAATTTCGCATGGACAGGGTTTGATAGCAGGTAATCACCCCAATATCGCCGGCAGCAGTATGAATTGGCAGCGACAGCACGGATTGAAATTTTGAAGCCTGGAAAACTTCGCGCAATTCTACATCTTCAAAAGTGCTGACATCATCAATTCGCAGAATTTCTCGTCGCAAAATCTGTCGCACTGCGAGACTAGATTTGTAGTCTACAGGATAAGTGCCGAGTATACTCGGCAAATCTGCATTCTTCGCTTCGTAAGTTACGTCCCAAAGCGGAGGATTGGTGTTGGGGCGATACCAAGTGAAGATGCACCAATCTAGGTGCATCAGATTGCGAATTTCTTGAACTGCGGTTGCTAAAATTGTGTCTAAATCTAAAGAAGTACGGATTTGGTTGGCAATTTGATTGAGCAGTAATTCTCGCTGAGCTTGTTGTCTGAGCGCTTCTTCCGATCGCACTAAAGTTTCTTCTGCAAGTTTGCGATCCGTTAAATCTTGGATAACTGCTTGGATAATTTTTTCATTTCCCACCTCGATGACTGTCAGCACCACTTCGGCGGGAAAATCAGTACCGTCTAAGCGCTGATGAACCCAATCAAAACGGTGCTTTCCCCGCTCAAAGGCGATGGCTATCATGTCGTGGGCCATGCTCAAAGAATCTTTGCCGTTGGGTTGGAAAGGAGGCGAGAGTGTGCCAGGGTTTTGGCAGTACAACTGTTGCGCCGCGGTGCAGCCGAATAGTTGTAGGGTGGCTGTGTTGGCATCGGTGATGGCATTGTCACATAACATAAAAACAGGCAAACTGGTTAATTCGTAGAGCGATCGAAATTTAGCTTCCGACTGCTGCAATGCGGCTTCTGTTTGCTTGCGATCGGTAATGTCGGCAACCATTGCCAAAGCGCCCACATAGCGTCCCTGTTTGTCTGCCAAGGAATTAGTAGAAACCATCGCCCACAAGTTCCTGCCGTCTCGGCGACGGAACTTAAAATCGAGCTGTTCGCGAATTCCTTCACGGCGGCGTTTGAGACTGATTTGTGCGAGTGCCCTGCCTTCTGCATCCATGAAAGCAAATAGCGACTGTCCGATCATTTCCTCTGGAGTGCAGCCGAGCAGATCGGCCATTTTTTGGTTGACAAAAGTAGTTTTACCATCCGTATCTATCATCCAAATTCCTTCGTCTGCTGTCTCGACAATGCACCTGTATTTGTCCTCGCTTTCCCTGAGCGCTTCTTCTGCTAATTGGCGAGCCGTAATGTTTTGAGTCATTAGCAATCCGCCGATAATTTCTTGCCGTTCGTTTCTGACTGGCAAAGTATAACCGAGGTAGATGCGATCGCTGTAAATAAATTCTGTAACAACTGTTTCTCCTGCCAGTGCCGCCCGATAATTTGGCTCGACAGCAGCGCAAAAATCTGGCTCGAATACTTCCCAGATTGTCTTGCCTTCCATCAATTCTTTGGAAAGCCCCACGGCGGCTAATTCTGTACCTTCTACCAGCGTGTAGCGCATTTCTCGATCGAACAACATCACCGCACCGTTAGGAAAGTTGCTTGCCATAGTGCGGTAAAGCTGTTCGCTTTTTTGCAGCGCAGCTTCTGCTTGTTTGCGATCGCTAATGTCAATTACAACTGCACCGATGCCGAGAGCCTCCCCATCTTTGTCTAGCAGGGGAAAATAAGAGCCTGTCAGGTGTCGGACAAACCCCGGCTTTCTTGGATTGTCACCACTGATCTCGATATTAATTAAGGGTTGTTTTGTCCTCAAAATTTGTTCGTACAAAGGCTCTATTATTGGAGCCATATTCGGCAATATTTCGCGTACAGTCTTGCCGATGTGATCGGCTGGAGTCAGGCAATTTATTTCGGCTAGAAATTGATTAATTTGCACGTACCGCAGTTGGGAGTCCAAAATGCAAAGTCCCGCCGGCGCTTCCTTCAAAAAGGCATCAAATAGTGCTTGTCTCTGTGCTAATTCTTGTTCTAAAGCTTTGCAAATGCTGAGATCTGTTAAATAGCCAATCGTCCCGACAACTTCTCCCCTGTTGTCTTTCAATAGCGAAAGCATCAGGTGTGAGGAAAATTTTTCTCCCGATTTACGGCGTGTTATAACTTCTATTTCATGCTCGCCTTTTTTGTGTAGCGGTTTGAGGACTTGCTCTAACAAAAATTCGTGCTGTTCAGGCGGGTAAATTAGAGAAATGTGTTGTCCGATAGCCTCAGTTTCTTGATAGCCGTATAACTTTTGAGCGGCTTGATTCCAAAGGGTGATCGAGCCGTCCATATCTGTAGCCATCACCGACTCGTGAAATTGGTCGATAATTTGACTTTGGAGACGCAATTTTTCTTGAGCCTGTTCCAGTTCGGCGGTTTTTTCTGCGAGTAGTTTCTGAGTTTTTTCCAGTTCGGCAGTCTGCTTTGCCAGCAATTTTTCCAGATGTGAATTGCTGTGCGGCGGCGCTGATTCCAGCGGTTCGCTATTTTCTTGCCCAGGATTAAAAATTTCTTCAGCACTCAGCCAAATCGCGCACTCTCCCCCTGTTTCAATTGTCCGTTCGGAAACTCGCACGGGTACGAGATGGTTATTTTTATGTTTGTATGCTGCTTCGCACAGGTGCGTATGGCTATTTTTTACTTGACTTTCTAGATATTTTTCTCGGCCCGCGCACTGCGTTTGCTGAATTTCCCAGTAGTTGAGGTGAAGAGTTTCTGCAACTGTGCGGCCGATAATACTTGCAAAAGCTGGATTTACGTCGAGAAAAGTCCCGTCCGTCCGGCACAAGGCCAGCCCGATCGGGCACAGTTCTAACAATTGGCAGTTGCAGCGATCGCCCTGGGCTTTTCCTAACTGGCTTTGCATTTGACCTAGAGGGACTTGGGTTATTTAATTATATCTTTTTACCTTGTTTATTGGTGTGACTTTTCTCCTTCATTAAGCAAGAGAGAAGAAGGAAGTTCGGCAACGGATTGTATAACGGATGTAACGGATGGATGCTGAGGTTCGAGGGAAGAAGGAAGAGGTTGGAGGTTGGAGGTTCGAGGGAAGTTCGGCAACGATCCCTGTACGGGATTTAACGGATGGATGTCGAGGGAAGAGACAGGATGGGGAAACAAAAATGAGTAATAATCAACGGGGAGGAGGAAAGAGGGAATGAGAAGAAACCAGAAAAATCACAAAAGAAGAAGTACAAAACTGGTACAAAGACCATTAATTTATACATGGTATCTTCCCTTCTTCCTTCTTCCTTCTTCCTTCTTCCTTCTTCCTTCTTCCTTCTTCCTTCAATTAATCGCGGGCAATACCTTCGGATCGGGCAGCCAACTGCACTGCACCGGCGACAGCAATGGCAACTCTTTCGTCAAAAACAGATGGTATAATGTGCTCTTTGTCAAGCTGAGAAGGGCTGACTAAAGAGGCGATCGCATAAGCTGCTTCCAAATACATACTGGGCGTAATCGTGGTTGCTTTGCAGTCCAAAGCACCTCGAAATATCCCCGGAAATGCCAAAACATTGTTAATTTGATTCGGGTAATCGCTGCGTCCGGTTGCTATGATCGCCGCATCTTCCATAATTAATTCTGGCTGAATTTCAGGAATGGGATTTGCCATTGCAAAAACAATGGGATTTTCGGCCATCGAACGCACCATCGAACGGGTGACTACGCCGGGGGCGCTGACGCCTAAAAATACATCGGCACCGGCGATCGCATCTTCCAAAGTACCGCTCGAAGCGACGGCAAATTCTAGTTTTTCTGGGTTCATATCCGTGCGGTCTTCGGAGAGAACGCCTTTGGAGTCGCACATGATGATGTTTTGGGCACCTGCTTTACGCAGCAATCGGGCGATCGCGACTCCGGCCGCACCGGCTCCGTTAATCACGATACAGACTTCGGCGATGGTTTTTTTGACAAGTTTCAAGGCATTAATTAATGCTGCCAAACTGACAATTGCAGTGCCGTGCTGGTCGTCGTGAAAAATCGGAATATCTAAGGTTTCTCGCAATCTTGCTTCGATTTCAAAGCAGCGGGGAGAAGAAATATCTTCGAGGTTAACGCCGCCAAAAACCGGGGCGATATTCTGCACTGTGCGAATAATTTCGTCGGTATCTTGGGTGTTCAAACAGATAGGAAAGGCGTCAATACCTGCAAATTCTTTAAATAGCATGGCTTTGCCTTCCATGACTGGCAGTGCGGCGGCAGGGCCGAGGTTTCCCAGTCCCAAAACTGCGCTACCGTCGGTAACAATGGCAACAGTATTTTGTTTGATTGTGAGGTTATAAACTTGTTGCGGGTCATTGGCGATCGCAGTGCAGATGCGGCCGACTCCAGGGGTGTATGCCATTGCCAAATCCGACTGGCGTTTGAGGGAAATTTTGCTAACTACGCTGATTTTTCCGCCGCGGTGCAAGTTGAAAGTGCGATCGTACACGTCGATCACTCTGATATCTGGCAGTCCTTTCACTGCTTGCACTATTTCTTCATTGTGCTCGAGGCTGGAGGCATCGACGGTGATATCACGAACGGTAGTGGCACGGGTTTGCTCGATCAAGTCGATTTGACCGAAGTTGCCGCCGACAGATGCGATCGCACTGGTGACTCTTGCCAGCATTCCCGGCTGGTTCGGCAGAGCAACCCGAATTGTTAAACTAAAGCTGGGATTTGGTGTCAGTTTTACCATGATGCCTTGATTTCAGATTTAAGAATTTCAATCTTAGATTTTATCGCCAATGTTAGGCATAAAATTTAATAATTCAATTTTTCAACTAAAATTTTTAACAAATTCTATGAGCCTGTGGTACGATCGCTCTGCACTGCCAGGGGTTTCCCTGGAAAACTGCTCTTTTTTTGAGTAAAGCTTTGCTCTGTTTCTAGCTGGTGACTCTCCCACAAACAACTTATTTTCTGTCAATTTCTCAGCGAACCGCGAATATGAAGCGCGGGGGTAGAAACCGGGTTTTTGAGGTCAACCTGCGGAACTCTTATCTGTTTTTGAGAATATTTCTGCTTATTCTGAACATCAGCAGATATTTCGCAAAAATCTATTTTCCAGCGATACCGCCTAATTCCTGCTACTGTCTTTTGAAGCGAGACACTCAGGAGACTTGATGCGGCTTTTTGATTTCCTTTATTGGGAATGTAAAAAGTAGATGCACGGCTGTTTGAGCCGGCAGGTAAAAATCTGAGCGACTGACAAGCGGGCCTTTGATATATATTTTGTCTGCTTGTTTAACACTTGCCAAGGATTGCGAGTGCAACCTTGCACACGCTCTAAATTACCTGCACGCTTTGCCCGATAATTCCAGGGACTGTAACTAACAGACAATCTACCCCGCGCCACCACGGGCACAGCTTGGGCCGAACCGTGTTGAGTTGCTGGTTGCTAACTGTCAATTTTACCGATCGCTCGCAGCATCGGCCCATATAATGGTAAAGAATTTGCAAGCCAGACAATCTGGGGGAACTTTTTCTAAGTCTTGCATATCTACCGGTTGCTCTGCTTCGCTGCCGGGGGGAACTATGCACAGGGCAACTTGTCCGACTCCAGCCATGAGTTCGGCAACTCGCTCCAAAATACTGTCCATTTTGTCAATTAGTTGCTCTGCTGCATCCAGACTCGGCGCGATGATGAAAAAGGTTTTGACTCCATCGGGACAAGGGGCAAAGCCGAGGGTACACTCTCGTAATAGTGCTTGGGTGGAGAGACTGAAACCGTCGTAGAAGCGATCGATTACTGCTTGATAAAAGGCTTGGGTCAGAGAGCGATCGCCAAAAATAGGTTGAGATAACATAACTACTTCCTTTCGTAGGATTTTTGGGTGCATTGAAAAAATTTTAACATACCTTAATGTAAGCGATTTAACAAAATGATCTAGCGATCGAGATCATTGGCTAGATGTGATAATTTTTAATTTGTGTAGCGATCGCAACTGTGATAAAATGTACTCTGTGCTATTACGGTCAGCGATTTTGATCGCATCACCAGCTCAAAGCTAAGTACAAAATTTCCTAGTAGGTGAGGAGAGGGGGAGAGGGGCAGAGCGAGAGAACCAGAGGGAAATTACGTAAGTAGTAAGAGTATTATTGGCAAAAAGTGCTTAATCTAGAGTTTAAAATAAACATCCAATCAAAATATTAAACATGAACTCGATCGCCCAACAGTTAAAAGCAAAATTTGAAAAAGCATTCACCGCTGCATTCGGCGAAAGTTATGCAGGTGCAGATCCGATGCTAGCCGCCGCCAGCAATCCCAACTTTGGCGACTTTCAGTGCAACGCGGCGATGAGTTTGGGGAAAAAGTTAGGAAAGCCGCCACGGGCGATCGCCTCGACAATTATCGAAAACCTAGATATTACTGACATTTGCGAAACCCCAGAAATCGCCGGGCCCGGTTTTATCAATTTGAAGCTCAAACCGGCTTATTTGGAAGCGCAAATTAGTGAGATCGCCGCCGACTCGCGTTTGGGGATTGAATCGGCGAAAACGCCTCAGACAATCGCGATCGACTTTTCGAGTCCGAATATAGCCAAAGAAATGCACGTCGGACACTTGCGATCGACAATCATCGGAGATGCGATCGCCCGCACCCTTGAATTTCAAGGCCACGACGTACTCAGAATCAACCACATCGGCGACTGGGGCACCCAATTCGGAATGCTGATCGCATACTTGCGCGAAGTTCACCCCGAAGCCCTCACAACCGCTGACGCCCTAGACTTAGGCGATTTAGTCGCATTTTACCGCCAAGCAAAACAGCGCTTCGACACAGACGAAACCTTCAAAGAAACCGCCCGCCAAGAAGTAGTAAAACTGCAAGCAGGCGCCGAAGACACCCGCCGCGCTTGGAAATTGCTGTGCGATCAATCGCGCCGCGAATTTCAAGTAATCTACGACTTGCTCGATATCCAATTAACCGAACGCGGCGAATCGTTTTACAATCCATTATTGCCCGCAGTAGTCGAAGATTTAACCAACTTAGGTTTGTTAGTAGAAAGTGACGGCGCGAAATGCGTTTTTGTAGACGGTTTCACCAACAAAGAAGGCGAACCACTCCCGCTAATCGTGCAGAAAACCGACGGTGGCTACAACTACGCCACAACAGATTTAGCAGCAGTGCGCTACCGCATCCACAAAGACAATGCAAAGCGCTTAATTTACGTCACCGATTCGGGACAAGCCAACCATTTTGCCCAAGTATTTGCAGTCGCGAGAAAAGCCGGTTGGATTCCTGAAGATGTCGAAATTGTACACATTCCCTTCGGTTTGGTATTGGGAGAAGACGGCAAAAAACTCAAAACTCGTTCTGGGGAAACGGTGCGGTTGCAGGATTTGTTAGATGAGGCGATCGTCCGCACGCGCCAAGATTTGGAAGAGAGATTAAAAACAGAGGAAAGACAGGAAACGGAGGAATTCATTGCTAACGTATCTCGAACAATTGGTTTGAGTGCAGTTAAGTATGCCGATTTAAGTCAAAATCGTGCCAGCAACTATATTTTCAGTTACGACAAAATGCTCGCATTGCAAGGAAATACCGCTCCATATATGCTGTATGCTTATGTGCGCGTCCAGGGGATTCGCCGCAAAGGTGAGATTAATTTTGATAATTTAGATGCTGGTGCAAAAGTGATTTTGCAATCCGATGCCGAGTTGGTATTGGCCAAGCATTTATTGCAGTTGAATGAAGTTGTGAATGCTGTTGGCGGCGATTTGTTGCCGAATCGAATTTGTCAGTATTTGTTTGAATTGAGTCAAAAGTTCAATCAATTTTTTGAGCAATGTCCGGTTTTGAAAGCTGAGGAACCGTTGCGGACTTCGCGGTTGATTTTGTGCGATTTGACGGCGAGGACTTTGAAGTTGGGTTTGGAGTTGTTGGGGATTCAGGTGTTGGAGAGGATGTAAGCGGTAACGTGTGCGGGGCGCGCACCCTACATTATTTAGTTGCGGTGCGCCGAAGCGCACCCTACATTATTTAGTTGCGGTGCGCCCCTTTCTCCAATTAAGTTTAGTGCATTGTTTCCAACTTTCTAAGATGTCTTGAAACATCTTTTCCGCCATCGGGCGATCGTTGCGATCTCTCACAAAAATTTCCAAGTTTCGCGCGGATTTTAGTTAAGTTTAATATTTTTTTAACACAAGTATTCCCTGGGTAACAAACTTATAGTAAATTTACAATTTATCGGGGAATGCACAGCCATTACCTATTAATGCCTCATCAATAAGAAAAATTAAAAACATGAACGAAACAAAAGTTTTCGGAATGCCAGCAGAAAAAGGCCGCTGGTTGTTCGTTCCGCTGGGAATCACGGTCTTGCTTTGTCTGGGTACAGTTTATTCTTGGAGTATCTTTAGAAAGCCGCTAGAAAAGCAGCTTGGTATCGGTGCAACGGATAGTTTATTGCCGTTTACCGTATTGTTAGTAGTTTTTGCCATACTGATGCCAATTACCGGCTTTTTTATCGATCGATACGGTTCTCGCACCGTGACCGCAGTCGGCGGCGTCGTGACGGGAATCGGCTATATTTTATCGGCATTTGCACCTAATATTACTGTCCTGGTACTCACCTATGGAGTTATCGCCGGTGCCGGGGTGGGAATTGCTTACGGCGTACCGCTAGCAGTAGCAGCCAAGTGGTTTCCCGATAAAAAAGGATTGGCAGTTGGGCTAACAGTAATCGGGTTTGGTTTGTCGCCTTTAATTACCGCACCGATTGCCAAATATTTAATTGATACCTATCAAATACCGCAAACATTTCTGATTTTAGGCATCGCTTTTACCGTCATTATTTTGGCAATTTCGACCGCTTTGAAAATGCCGCCAACTGGATGGACGCCTGCGGGATTTGCGGCCGCCCGATCTGGAACAGCGGTAAATAGCCAGATCGCACCGATGATGAAATCTCCCGCATTTTACGGGCTGTGGGTGTGCTACACAATTGGCACGCTGGTGGGATTGGGCGCGATCGGAATTTCTTCTCCCGTGGCCCAGGAAATTATTAAATTAGACGCGGGAACGGCTGCGGCAACGGTTTCTCTGTTTGCCATATTTAACGGTATGGGGCGTCCGCTGTTTGGTTGGATAACCGATCGATTTAAGCCAAAATATGCCGCGATCGCCGACTACATTCTCATCTTAATCGCATCGATTATGATGACTCAGGCTGGCGAAGGACAAGTCGCAACTTATATCATTGCGTTTTGTTTGTTCTGGCTGTCGTTAGGAGGATGGCTGGCGATCGCGCCCACGGCCACTTTAACTTTATTCGACCCCACAGACTACGCGAAAAACTACGGCATTGTGTATACAGCCTACGGAGTTGGAGCGTTTTTCGGTACAATTGCTGCGGGGAAAATTCGCGATACTTTTGGCAGCTATACCAACGCTTTTTACCTTACGGCAATTCTTGCGGTTGTTGGCATCATCACCGCCGTGTTTGCGCTGAAGCCAGCGGTTAAAATTGCAGCCGAAGCCGATGTTTCTTAATCGGGACTTACGCACCCACGATCGAAGAAACCGGGTTTTTTAGGAAAATATGGGATTTGAGCCGTGAATATCGGTGAAAAACCCGGTTTCTCGGCTTTACCAATTTTCTAAGGAATGAGAATTAAATAACTTCCACTCTTGAAAGTGGGATGGGCGTCCCGCCCGTCCAAAAAGGACGGGCGGGAGGCC
>NZ_JAUBTK010000096.1:0-27341 GCF_036702455.1 Microcoleus sp. D2_18a_D3 | reverse complement strand
CGTGATGCTATATCTGCCCATTCTTGTGACTTATTTATGCCTTCTTTAATTCCCCACTCTCAGACCTGAATCCTTA
Organism: Microcoleus sp. D2_18a_D3; assembly: GCF_036702455.1. Taxonomy (NCBI): domain Bacteria; kingdom Bacillati; phylum Cyanobacteriota; class Cyanophyceae; order Oscillatoriales; family Microcoleaceae; genus Microcoleus; species Microcoleus sp. D2_18a_D3. The sequence goes on along the minus strand of NZ_JAUBTK010000096.1, from coordinate 27,265 downwards.
CGCCGACAGTTCGTTGACGATCTTGACTCTTCCCTTGATCACAGAACGCAGCAGGCGGTTGATCGAATGTCTGTATTCATCGTCGAGAGAGTCGTCCAAAACAGCGGCCATCAAGCCGTAGCGATCGGCTAAAGTCAAACAACCCGTATCGCTAACAGAGGCAAGCATTTCGGAAATAGCGCCGGGGAGAAGTTGAACTAGAAACATGAGACATTCCCTGAATTCGATACTTATATCATCTCTCGTTCTTGGAAAATTAATAGTGACGCTGGCATAGCACACAATGTGATGTTTTGAGGCAAACTGTGTGACAGCGACCGTTGTAATTGTGTGACGATCTCGTTTTAAGTCTGCGATCGCAGTCACAAAATTAATCTTAGATATTCCAATATCCCCCTCTCCCCTCCTAAATCTAAAGATTTAGAGAGATTTTTCGGTTTTGTGGGTCTCTTTACCCATTTCCCATGTATAAAACGCATCGGCATTATGCGAAATATTCATACAACTCAATATTTTGTAAAAATAGATACGAATATTTACAATCGGGGGCTTTACATTAGCTCATAACAAAGGTGCATCGAAACAGAGCGATCGACCGAATCCTCGGTAGCAACTATAACCATAAATAGTTTGGCGACGTTCGAGCCAGCGCCCAGTCAAGCTCAAGTTTACAGAAGACCAACCATGCTTAAAAGAAATTCCATCTAGTAACTAAATATACAGTTTTAAATCCATACAGTCACTAAGGTTAGCAGGAAAGACACACTTTATGCTCCAAGTCAATACCTCCCCACACAAGCCAGCAGCGAGGGTAAATCGATGACCCAAACAGTAGAACCCAAAGCCCAAGCGAGCCTGAACAAGTTTGAAAAACTCAAAGCCGAAAAAGATGGCTTAGCATTAAAAGGCGAACTCGACCACTTCGCCGCAATCGGCTGGGAAGCAATGGACGAAATCGATCGCGAGCACCGCCTCAAATGGCTCGGCATCTTCTTTCGGCCAGTAACTCCCGGCAAATTCATGATGCGGCTGCGCTTGCCCAACGGCATCATTACTAGCAATCAAACCAGAACGCTAGCAGAAATCGTCCAACGCTACGGCGACGACGGCAGCGCCGACATCACCACCAGACAAAACCTGCAATTGCGCGGAATTCGCATCGAAGACGTACCCGACATCTTCCGCCGCCTCAAGGAAGCGGGCATGACCAGCATCCAGTCTGGCATGGACAACGTGCGTAACATCACGGGTTCCCCAGTCGCGGGCCTGGACGCCGACGAACTGATTGATACGCGGGAACTGGCGAACGAAGTCCAAGACATGATTACGAACAGCGGCGAAGGCAACCCCGCGTTTTCAAATCTGCCGAGAAAGTTTAATATTGCGATCGCAGGCTGCCGCGACAACTCAGTCCACGCAGAAATCAACGACATCGCCTTCGTACCCGCTTACAAAGACGGCAACATCGGCTTTAACGTTTTAGTCGGCGGTTTCTTCTCCGCCAAACGCTGCGAAGCTGCAATTCCTCTCAACGCATGGGCAAGCCCCAGCGACGTTGTAGATTTGTGCAAAGCAATTTTAATTGTGTTTCGCGATCGAGGCCCAAGAGCAAACCGCCAAAAATCGCGGCTGATGTGGCTGATTGACGAACTCGGAATCGAACAATTCCGAGCCGAAGTCGAACAAGAATTAGGCCGCACTTTGCCCGCCGCCGCGCCGAAAGATGAAATCATCTGGGAGAAACGCGACCACATCGGCATCTACCCCCAAAAACAATCAGGGCTCAACTATGTAGGGCTGCACGTTCCCGTCGGACGGCTGCAGGCATCGGATTTGTTCGATTTGGCCAGAATTGCCGAGGTTTACGGCAGCGGCGAGCTCAGGCTCACTGTCGAAGAAAACGTGATTATTCCCAACGTTCCCGACTCGCGGATTGAATCGCTGGTCAAAGAACCGCTGTTGCAGCGTTTTTCCATCGAGCCCGCACCGCTGATGCGAGCCTTGGTTTCCTGCACCGGCGCCAAGTTTTGCAACTTCGCCCTCATCGAAACCAAAAGCCGCGCCGTGGCAATGATTGAGGAACTCGATGTCGAACTGTCACTTCCCAAACCGGTCAGAATTCACTGGACAGGTTGCCCCAATTCCTGCGGTCAACCCCAAGTAGCAGACATTGGTTTGATGGGAACAAAAGTTCGCAAGAACGGCAAAACCCTCGAAGGTGTAGACATTTACATGGGAGGCACAGTTGGCAAAGACGCTCATTTGGGTGCTTGCGTCCAAAAAGGCATCGCTTGCGAAGACCTCAAACCGCTGCTGTATCAACTGTTAGTCGAGCAGTTTGGGGCAGTTCCCAAAGAGCTCACAGGGGATGTAGCTGTGCTGCAGCGGCAACTGCAATTGACGGTTGAGGAGGGCGAAGCGGCAGCCCAAGCACCCAAACCTCAGACATCTACTGTCATTTTCGCTCGATCGGGCAAAGAAGTTGCTTGCAGCGAAGATGAGTACATTCTCGACGTTGCCGAACGGGCCGGGGTCGAACTTGACAGCGATTGCCGAAAGGGAGTTTGTGGCACTTGCAAGCAGAAACTCCTAGAAGGTAATATTGCCGCCTACGACAGCCACCCCGAAGCGGCCGCCGGCTTAGAACCAGGGTTCATTTTAACTTGCAGCGCACGGGCGATCGGCAGAGTGACGATCGACGCCTAATCTAATAATGTGAGATGCGATGCGAAGGTCGCGAGGCAATCTCACATCTCACATTTCCACCATCTCAAAGTACAACAACAATTCAAGACAAATGAGCAACCTTTCTAGAAGAAAATTCATCATCACCGCTGGAGCAACAGCAGCCGGCACCCTCCTAGCCCACGGTTGCAGTTCCAGTTCCACCACCACATCTAACGCCACTCCCGGCGCCACATCACCCACGGCCGCTCCAGCAGTCAACATCAACCCCGCCGACGCCCCAGAAGTTACCGCAGCCAAACTCGGATTCATCGCCCTCACCGACGCAGCACCCTTAATCATCGCCCAAGAAAAAGGGTTATTTGCCAAGTACGGCATGAAAGACGTACAAGTTACCAAACAAGCATCTTGGCCAGTTACTCGCGACAACTTAGAACTCGGTTCCGAAAAAGGTGGCATTGACGGAGCCCACATTTTATCCCCGATGCCTTACCACATGACATTAGGCACTATTACCAAAGGCAATCAGCCAGTGCCCATGTACCTTGTCGCCCGGTTAAATACTAACGGTCAGGCAATTTCCCTGAGCAAAAAATACCTAGATTTAAAAGTAGGTACAGACAGCGCACCGCTGAAAGCAGCTTTTGGCCAAAACGTTCCTGTTGCTATAACTTTTCCCGGCGGTACCCACGACTTGTGGATGCGCTACTGGCTAGCAGCCGGCGGTATTAATCCAGATACAGATGTTTCCGTGATTCCCATACCGCCGCCCCAAATGGTAGCGAACATGAAATCTGGCAGCATGGAAGCATTTTGCGTAGGCGAACCTTGGAATGCTCAGCTCGTTACTCAAAAGGTAGGATACACCGCCTTAGTAACCGGAGAACTTTGGAAAGACCACCCAGAAAAAGCTTTAGCTTTAAGAGGAGATTGGGTTGACAAAAACCCCAAAGCTGCTAAAGCAATAACAATGGCCGTACTGGAAGCCCAGCAGTGGTGCGACAAGGCAGAAAATCAGGATGAGATGTGCCAAATTATCTCTCAAGATAAGTGGTTAAAAGTTCCAGTAGCAGATATTATCGGTCGCTCTAAAGGTCAAATTGACTACGGTACCGGCCGCATTGAAGCTGCCAGCCCAGTGGCGATGAAATTCTGGGCTGACAATGCTTCCTATCCCTACAAGAGTCACGATGCTTGGTTCTTAGCTGAAAATATTCGCTGGGGTTATATCCCGGCAACTACCGACATCAAAGCAACCGTTGATAAAGTTAACCGCGAAGATATTTGGAAAGCAGCAGCGACAGCACTTGGCGTTCCCGCAGCCCAAATTCCTACTACGAGTTCTCGCGGTGTCGAAACCTTCTTTGACGGCGTGAAGTTTGACCCAGAAAAACCAGAAGAATATCTCAAGGGTCTGGCGATCAAAAAAGCATAATTAGTTTGTTGACTGTTGACAGTTGACTGTTGACAGTTGACAAACCCCTAAAAGTGATGGGTTGGGCGGAGTGAAGCTGAGGGTGAGTTCCAGGACCCAAACCTGTTGAACTCTGTTCAAAGTATCTACAAATAATCGATTATTCACAATACTGCAAAAACAAAAATGGCAACAAACCTCGCTGTTACTAAAAGCAAAAATCCAGTAAATTTCGTTCTGGATCATGTTCAAAAAAACCGCCGAAAAATCATCCGTCCGCTGGTAGCAATTACAGTTCTGCTCATAATCTGGCAAATCCTCTGCAACAGTCCAGAGTCCAGCTTGCCGGGGCCAATCAAAGCTGTCCAAGAAAGCTGGAATCTGATTATCAATCCTTTCTTCGACAACGGCGGTACAGACAAAGGCTTGTTCTGGCAAATTTTGGCTAGCTTGCAGCGGGTAGCGATCGGCTTTACTTTGGCAGCAGTTCTCGGCATCAGTTTAGGAATCCTGATCGGTACAAACTCCCTAATGTTCGATGCTTTAGACCCGCTGTTTCAAGTATTCAGAACTATCCCGCCCCTGGCTTGGCTGCCGATCGCCCTGGCAGTATTTCAACAGTTCAATCCCTTTGAAGGCATGGGGGTAAAAGCTAACGAAGTATCAGCACTTTTCGTAATCTTAATTACAGCCATTTGGCCGATTTTAATTAACACCACAGTAGGCGTTCAACAAATACCCCAAGACTACAGAAACGTCGCCCGCGTCTTGCGCCTCCCCAATCAAAAATACTTCTGGAAAATCCTGCTTCCCTCTTCTGTTCCTTACATCTTCACTGGCTTGAGAATTGGTATCGGTTTGTCTTGGCTGGCGATCGTAGCTGCGGAAATGTTAGTCGGTGGCGTCGGTATCGGCTTCTTCATCTGGGACGCTTACAACAGTTCTCGACTCAGTGCAGTGATTCTAGCAGTGCTTTATGTAGGAATCGTCGGTTTGATTTTAGACAGAATCGTTGGTTTCATCGCTTCCAAAGTTGTTCCAGAAGAACAGAAATAGAATTTGGGCATAGGGCATAGGGCATAGGGCATGGCGAATGGGAAATGGGGAATGGTTGCCACCTACAAAATGCTAGAAATTAGTGGAAAATTAATTACCAATGCCCAATTCCCAATGCCCAATTCCCAATGCCCAATTCCCAATGCCCAATTCCCAATTAGCATCTACAAATTACAAACTAACCTAAAATTACCATGTCAGTATTTGTTGAAGTAGACCACGTTGACCGCGTATTTAACTTGCCCAACGGAGAGCAATACATTGCTCTTAAAAATATCGAACTGAAAATTAAAAAAGGAGAATTCATCACCTTAATTGGGCACTCTGGCTGCGGCAAATCTACGCTGCTAAATATCATCGCCGGCCTCGACAAAGCAAGTCAGGGCGGGATTACTTTAGAAGGACGCGAAGTCCGCGATCCAGGCCCCGACAGAATGGTGGTGTTTCAAAATTACTCGCTGCTACCTTGGCTGACGGTGCGCGAAAATATCGCCCTAGCAGTAAATGAAATTTACAGCGGTAACTCTCAAGAAGATCGCGAGTTGGTGATCGAACACCACATTAAATTGGTCGGACTCGGACACGCGGCCGACAAACGCCCAGGCGAAATTTCTGGGGGGATGAAACAAAGAGTTGCGATCGCCCGCGCCCTGGCGATTCGCCCGAAATTGCTGCTGCTAGACGAACCCTTCGGCGCCCTCGATGCCTTAACTCGCGGCGGTTTGCAAGACCAGTTGATGAAAATTTGCGAAGAAAGTAAAGTCACCAGCGTGATGGTAACTCACGACGTGGACGAAGCTTTATTACTGAGCGATCGCATTGTGATGCTCACCAACGGCCCGGAAGCCCAAATCGGGCAAATCCTCGAAGTCAACATTCCCCGCCCCCGCAAGCGCATGGAAGTTGTCAACCATCCGAGTTACTACGCCCTGCGTAACGAAATGGTTTACTTCCTCAACCAGCAAAAGCGGGTCAAACAGCGCCGGGCCAAACAACAACCCGCTGTCATCGCCCGCAACGGCCTGGAAAAAATCAACCTGGACATCGGCTTTATTCCCCTCACCGACTGCGCCCCCTTAGTAGTAGCCAAAGAAAAAGGATTCTTCAAAGAGCACGGCTTGGAAGAAGTCACTCTCAGCCGCGAACCTAGCTGGAAAGCGATCGCCCAAGGAATCGCCGAAGGACGGCTGGACGCGGCACAAATGGTCGCAGGAATGCCGATCGCCATGCTGTTGGGCATGGACGGTCAAGCCCCTGTACCCGTCTGTAGCGCCCTCACCCTGTCCCGCAACGGCAATTCAATTGTTTTCAGCAAAGACCTTTACAGACAAGGCATTCGGACATTACAGGATTTCAAAGCTGCGATCGCCAAGAGTCCCGATAAAGCTCACACCTTGGGCATGGTACACTCCGCCTCCATGCACAACCTGCTGTTCCGCTACTGGCTGGCCGCCGGCGGCATTGACCCCGACCTCGACGTGGGCTTGAACGTGATTCCCCCCCCGCAGATGGTATCGAATTTAAAAGCAGGCAACATTGACGGCTACTGCTCAGGCGACCCCTGGAACTCCCACGCAGTCAACAGTGGTATCGGTTTTGTCATGGCCCGTTCCCTCGATATTCTGCCCGGACACATCGAAAAAGTTCTCGGTGTTACCGAAGATTGGGCTCAGAAATATCCTCAAACCCACCTCGCCCTCGTCAAAGCGCTTTTGGAAGCCTGCGAATACTGCGATGACCGCCGCAACCGCGAAGAAGTCCTAGGATTGATTAGCCAAGAACAATACATCGGCGCCGATCCGAAAGACATCCGTCCAGGGTTCATCGATCCGTACAACTCCGGTACGGAGGCAGAACCCGAAATGCTCTACCACTTCAACCAGTTCTATGTTGACAAAGCCAATTTTCCAGACCGCCTAGAAATGGTGTGGGTGATGGCGCAGATGGCTCGCTGGGGACTGATCCCGTTCCCGAAAAACTGGGTGGAAGTGGTCGATCGAGTTTTGCGGCCCGATGTTTTCGGTCAAGCAGTGCGTGAATTGGGTTTGCCGGATATTGCCAGAGATCGCCGGACGATCGAGCTATTTGACGGCACGGTGTTTAATCTAGACGACCCGATCCACTATCTTCAAAATGTCAAAATCAAGCGTGGCGTCCGCATTGAAGAAATCTTAATTGAACAAATAGGCAGTCAGTGTTCCATCAAACTGCTAGCATAGCCAGCAAATAGGAAGAGGGAATGAGGAGCAAGAAATCAGGAAACAAGACTCCACATTTCCCCCTTCCTAACTCCATAATTTCAAATTATCAATCGCAAGCTGTCATGTCTAATTCCTCAACCCAAAATCCAAATCCTGAAAATATGCAAACTCTAAAAACCCCCCAAACAACCAGAATTCAAACGCCAAAGCAAGACTTTCTTACTATTAAAGACGTATCGAAAGTCTACGAAACTCCTAAAGGCCCTTACGTCGTTCTCGACGGTGTAAACCTGACTATTAATGAAGGCGAATTTATTTGTTTGATCGGTCACTCGGGCTGCGGCAAATCAACTTTGCTGAATATGATCGCGGGATTCAACGGGCCGACAAACGGAGAAGTAGCCCTGGAAGGTTCGCAGATTACTGAACCAGGCCCCGATCGCATGGTGGTGTTTCAAAACTACTCGCTGCTACCGTGGCTGACTGCTACTGAAAATATTCACCTCGGCGTGGAAAATGTTTACCCGGAAAAGTCCGCAGACGAACACAATACCATCGTCCAGGAACACTTGGAATTAGTGGGGCTGACCGAAGCTTGTAACAAAAGACCGGGCCAATTGTCCGGGGGGATGAAACAGCGGGTGGCGATCGCCAGAGCTCTGGCAACTCGTCCCAAACTGTTGATTTTGGACGAACCTTTCGGAGCTCTAGACCCGATTACCAGAGAAGAGTTGCAGGAAGAATTGCTGAAAATTTGGCGGAAGGAAAAAATTACCGTCATTATGATTACTCACGATATTGATGAGGCTTTGTTTTTGGCCGATCGCATCGTGATGATGACCAACGGGCCTGCAGCTTCCATCGGCGAAGATATGCACATTCCGTTCAGCCGTCCCCGCAACCGGGCGCGGATTATGGAAGACCCGAAATACTACGAACTGCGTAACTTTGCTTTGGAGTTCCTGTTTTCTCGCTACGCGCACCACGAAGAAGGTGAAGAAACGGACTCGGAGACAGAAGCCGTGGCGCTACCGATGCCATTACCTGCTAGCAAAAAGCCTGCGCTTGCGGAGACTGCTAACAGGCCGATCGCACCTGCACCTTTTGTGTCTCACGCTGCCGAACCCTCAGAAGCTTCGCCGATCAAACGCGGCATCCTGGCAGCCTCGTGGTTCGTAGCAATGGTTACTTTAGCTGCCGTCAATATTTCTGCTATTTCCAGCCAGCTAAAGGAAGCGAAACTAGAAGAAACTGCACCGCAGGCGACGACTGCGGCGGTTGTGAGTTCTCCCCCCAGCCCGCAAATTGCAGCAAGTTCGATCGCACCGAATGCAAGTCCTGCACCCATCGCTGCTGCCAGCCCAGCACCCATCGCTGCTGCTAGCCCTGCACCCATCGCTGCTGCTAGCCCAGCACCCATCGCTGCTGCAAGTCCTGCACCCATCGCTGCTGCTAACAGCGCCGTCGCGCCCAATGCAGCAACCAGCGCCACATCAGAGATTTCTGACAAAGCCGAACTCGATGCGATCGGAAAGCAGTTGTATGCACAAATCGACCAAACATGGAGAACAACTCCGACATTTACCGAAAGCTTGACTTATCGGGTCAAAGTCAAAGAAAACGGCGATATCCTACAGTTCGATCCCACAAATAAAGCAGCTAAAGATTTCGTCAAAGAAACTCCTCTGCCGGTTTTGCAAACTCCTGCCGGTGCCGCAGCAGGCGCTGAAAAAACTGCTGAGTTCCAAGTAACTTTTAGCCCCACCAACGGTGGCGTATTTGAAGTAAAATCAGGGAAGTAGGCGACATAATACTCCCGCACTAAATCTCACCTTGCTATCAACAACTATGCCAAAAGTAGTACCGACGCGCTGTTTGAGCTATGCAAAAATTCCTCCTAGCCCCCATCCTTGGGGGTGACAAGAGTTAGGTGGAATTTCCTCTGTTTGAGGAAGATTTAGTAGCAGCCCGAAGCTGGCTACAAGCCAGAGCAAGGGCGATTTTTAGTAAGATAGCGGGTAATTTTAAATCAGGGTATTGTCGATTTCTGAGAAGCATATATGCGGAAACTAAGTAATTATTCTCACGTTATTTGCAGGAACCCTCAGTTCCGACTATAATAACGAATTACCAATTACGCATTAGCTTTCAAAAATTAGCATCTAAAATCACCAGATGGAAACTATAAAAACTCTTTGCCCATACTGCGGTGTAGGTTGCGGCCTAGAAGTGGTTCCCGACAAAAAACAAAGTTGGAAAGTGCGGGGCGATCGCAACCACCCATCGAGTCAGGGCATGGTTTGTATTAAGGGAGCAACCGTAGCAGAGTCGATTCGGAGCGATCGGCTACTGTATCCAATGATGCGAGATACTCTCGACCAACCGTTCCGCCGCGCTAGCTGGGACGAAGCTCTCGATGCAATTGTTAACCGAATCCAAACAATTCGCAGCACCAGCGGCCCCGATGCTTTGTGCGTTTACGGTTCGGGTCAATTCGCAACAGAAGATTATTATATTGCCCAGAAACTAATGAAAGGTTGTCTGGGTACTAATAATTTTGATGCTAATTCTCGCTTGTGTATGTCTTCAGCAGTCTCTGGATACGTTCAAAGCTTTGGCTCGGACGGGCCGCCTTGCTGTTACGACGATTTAGAATTAACAGATTGCGCTTTTATTATCGGTAGCAATACAGCGGAATGCCATCCGATTGTATTCAATCGATTAGCTAAGTACCACAAAAAGCATCCCCATGTCAAGATGATTGTGGTAGATCCAAGGCGGACTCCGACTGCGGAAGCGGCGGATTTGCACTTAGCAATTAAACCGGGTACGGATATAGATTTGCTTAACGGAATTGCATATTTGCTGTTACGCAGGCAAGCAATAGATCCTGAGTTTATTGAAGAATGCACGGCAAATTTTTCAGCTTTTGCTGAGGTTATTAGCAGCTACACGCCGGAGTTTGTAGCCTCGCGCTGCGGCATTACTGTCAGCGAGTTAGAAACGGCGGCAAACTACTGGGAACAGTCGCAGCGCGTTTTGTCTCTGTGGTCGATGGGAATCAACCAGTCGTCAGAAGGCACGGCAAAGGTGCGATCGCTGATTAATTTGCACTTGATGACCGGTCAAATCGGCAAACCGGGAAGTGGCCCGTTTTCCCTCACTGGCCAGCCAAACGCGATGGGAGGGCGGGAAGCAGGAGGACTGTCTCACTTGCTCCCAGGCTACCGATTTGTGAAAAATGCTGAACACAGAACCCAAGTCGAGGAGTTTTGGGGACTCGCACCGGGAAGCATTTCCCCGAATCCGGGCCGCACAGCTTGGGAGATGATTACCGGTTTGGAAACTGGGGAAGTCGAGTTGCTGTGGATTGCAGCTACTAATCCGGTGGTGAGTATGCCGGATTTGGAACGTACTAAAGCCGCTTTGCTGCGATCGCCCTTTACTATTTATCAAGAAGCTTACTATCCCACGGAAACCTCCGCCTACGCTCACATCCTGCTGCCAGCAACGCAGTGGAGCGAAAAAACCGGAGTAATGACGAATTCCGAACGCCGCGTTACCTTTTGTCCCGGTTTCGACACTCCCTCCGGGGAAGCCCGCGATGACTGGAGCATTTTCGCCGAGGTGGGACGGCGGTTGGGTTTTGCTGAACACTTTGCTTTCGAGAACTGTGCGGAGGTTTTTAAAGAGTTCGCGCATTTGACGCGGGGCCAGCCTTGCGACATGACCGGCATCAGCCACGAATACCTCCGCCAAGAAGGGCCGCAGCAGTGGCCTTGCCGGGAAAACGAGCCTGTGCATCCAGCGAACGAAGCGAAACGGCTGTATACAGACAGGCGTTTTCACACTCCTGACGCGCGGGCGAGATTTTCGGCCTATCACTCGCGGGGACTGGCAGAACCTCCCGATCCGAATTATCCGTTTGTGTTGACGACAGGGAGAGTTTACGGACACTGGCACACGATGACGCGGACGGGCAGAACAGAAAAAATTAATCAATTGCACCCCGATCCGTTTTTGGAAATTCACCCCCGCGATGCTGCCAAATTGCAGATTAAGGAGGGTGATTTGCTGGAAGTTCGATCGCGCCGCGGCAAGGCGCAGTTTCCGGCCAAAGTCACAAAGGCGATCGCCCCAGGTACGCTATTTGTACCGATGCACTGGGGTTCTCTGTGGGCCGAAGGCGCTGAAGCCAATGCCATGACTCATTCTGCAAGCTGTCCCGATTCAAAACAGCCAGAGTTAAAAGCTTGTGCGGTGCAGTTGGTGCTGGTTGGGGCAGAAACTGGGGCGGAAGTTGCCGCAGAAGTTGCCGCAGAAGTTGGGGAATTTAATTGGCCAAAATCCCCTCTCGCCGCCACTTCTTGAGCTGCCGTCGAACTACGGGATGTTACAAATCACCGAAGAACGATCGGGAAGCCGCGGGCTTTAGACATGGGGAGGAACGTGGTTGACTTTCGGCGAGTGCGAGCGTCAATCGCGCTCAGTCGAACGATTGAAGATTTACTCCACAGATGAATCTGGGATTTTGAACAAGAGTCTAAAATTTTGCACTCTTGGCGACAGGAGTCCGGGGCTTGTATCCGTTTTTAGGATAACAACCTCTCTCGATCGAGCAATTTTGAACCCGGACATACCCTACACATAAATCTTAAATCCCAAATCCCAGATCTAAAACCTAAAATCGTTATGCCATTACGTAGCCTAAAAACTGCGTTTCCCCGGCAGAGCTCGGAAACAAGGAAAATTAAATTTATGTAAATTTATGTATTCTGAGTTGTTCCTTCTTGATGGGGGGTTTTTCCTTCGGGAGAATGTCTTCTGGCGAATGCCTTCGGCCTTCTTTTTAATTAATCGAGTCAGACAATTGCAGTTTGCACCTATAGGTGCTATAATGGTTTTACAAGGCTTTATTTTCGGCAGTACAGTTCGTTCGATCGGCGTTCCTCCGGATTTAAATCTCTACACACTCTGATTCTGGAGAATGTTCAATGTCAATCTATGTCGGCAATTTATCCTACGAAGTAACGCAGGAGCACCTCAACCAAACTTTTGGAGAGTACGGTACAGTAAAGCGCGTTCAGTTGCCTGCTGACCGGGAAACAGGTCGGATGCGGGGCTTCGCTTTTGTAGAAATGTCTACTGAAGCAGAAGAAGCCGCAGCCATTGAGGCTCTTGACGGTGCTGAGTGGATGGGTCGCGACCTCAAAGTCAACAAAGCAAAACCCCGTGAAGAACGTGGTTCCAATTCTGGTGGTGGTAACTGGGGCAACAACGATCGCGGTGGCAATTCTCGTCGCTACTAAACCACCGGAGCTAAATTTTTAGCTATCTTGTATATTGCGTCGGAGCAAGCTGGGAGTCAACAATCATTCTCTGTTGAGAATAGATAGTTAGTTCAGTGGTAGCACCGCGCCTTAAACGCCTCAAAATATTGCTAGACAATAGTTTGAGGTTTTTTTATGGCAAAAATTATTAATCAGGAGTTCATCGCGTGCGATCGATTCCGAGTTGACACGAAAAACTATAAAAAATAACAGGCACAGAGAGTCGCCTTCCCCAGTGCGCGCGTGGCGCAGTGAAACCAGGCAATCGCAGAGTTTGGTGCTTGCAATGTGTACCGAACCATGACAAAATCATCAGGAATGATGACTAAATTACTTTTATGCTGAAAAAAATATTTAGGCAAATTTCCAAGTTAAGCAGTGATGAAAATTTTCTGCATTTTACAGAAAGTGTAGAAGTAATAATATCGAAAGTTTTATCACTGGCAATGATTTTGGTAATTATCGTCAGCGTTGCCGATTTGGTGATTTTTTTAACACAAGAATTGGTAAACCACACTGATAATTTCTTAAAAGACACCTTGTTTGTGATATTTGGGTTATTTTTAAATGTTTTAATTGCATTGGAAATATTGGAAAATATTACAGCTTATCTGAAAAAGCACGTAATTCAAGTAGAGCTAGTTATTGTAACTTCTTTGATAGCAGTATCTCGAAAAATCATCATTCTCGATCTGGAAAAGAAAACCGCAGCCGACTTGATTGGTTTGGCGACTGCAATTTTCGCGCTGTCCATCAGTTACTTGATAGTGCGAGCCACCAATAGAGGAAAAGATTAATATCGGGAATTGAGAAGTGGGAATTGTTAATAACTAATATAGCAATCCTCGCATCATTTGTGAATTTCTTACTCCCTCCCCGAACCCGCGGGGAGGGTTGGGGTGGGGTAAAAAATTTACGACTTATTTAGAATTGCTCTATCCTATCCGGTCGATCGACCGGACATGATATTATTCCAACAAACCAGGAGGAGGCACAATTTCAATTCGGCCTTGTTCTAAGTCCACAACTGGCACAATCTCTTCCACAAAAGGAATCAAGATTTTTGTGGATTTAGGCTCTTTAACCCGAATTTTCCGTGGTTTGCGGGTATTTCTAGGGTCAGCGTTTGCTTGGGGAGTTTCAGGCTGTTTTGGCTTTTCTAATTCTGCGGCGACAGTTTCCGGCGGCGTTAGATTCGTTTCTACTTCTAAAAGGTCGTTACCTGCGGGAATAATATCACTTACCTTGCCTAGGATTTCCCCGGTTAACTGGTTAAAAACTTCCATACCGATCAAATCTTGAACATAAAACTCATCAGATTCGAGGTAAGGTCGATCGGTCTTTTCAACAAACAACTTACAGCCCCGTAGCGCCTCAGCACTATCGCGGTCTTCCACACCCTCTACCTCTACAGCATACAGCCCTTTGCCCGGAATGTAGCGACCGCCCAAAAACTCGATCGGTTCCGGTTCACTTTTGTTAGGGCGCAAAATCCACCGCTTCCCCGGTTCGATAAACCTTTCCGGGAAATCCGAATCGGGATAGACTCGCACTTCCCCGTCCAAACCTTGAGCTGCTACAATTTTACCGATTTCTATCCATTCAGACATAAACTTTTTGGGAATTGGGAATTGGGAATTGGGAATTGGGCATTGGGCATTGGGCATGGGGCATGGGGCATGGGGCATTGGTAGCAAACAACAAATAACTACTGACTACTGACTAATGACTACGGACTACTGACTTCTTTACACCAATCCAGTTCTCAGCGCTACAACTGCGGCTTGCACGCGGTCATCGACTGCCAACTTATTCATAATACCGCGAACGTGAGTTTTAATAGTATTTGGGCTCAAGTAAAGCGCCGCTGCAATTTCGGGATTGCTGTTACCTTCCACCATTAATTTTAACACTTCCAATTCCCGCTGCGACAACTGGCCAAAAGTAGTTGTAGAGGCAGGTATCGGCGGTTTCAGGTGTTCGATGACAGTCCGGGCAATTTGAGGGTCAAGATATGTAGCGCCCTCTGCTGCGGCTGCAATCGCTGCTAACAGCCTGTCTACAGAAGCACCTTTAATACAATAAGCATCAGCACCACTAGAAAGGGCAGCAATAATTTCAGTTTCTGCCGTGTGAGAAGTTAACATTACGACTCGAACTTCTGGCAGTTGTGCTTTAATTTGCTGCGTCGCTGCTATGCCGTCGAGCCGCGGCAAACCGATATCCATTACAATAATATCAGGTTTGAGTTTCAGTGCGGCTGCTACGCCTAAATAGCCGTCTTCTGCTTGTCCTACTATTTCTATTTCTGGGGAATCGGCTAAAACTTGCTCTAATCCCAGTTGCATCATCGGATCGTCTTCAACAATTAAAATTCTCATAATACGAAGGAAGAAGGAAGAAGGAAGAAGGAAGAAGAAGGAAGAAGGAAGAAGGAAGAAGAAGGAAGAAGGAAGAAGGAAGATTACTTAGTTGTTAATATTTTACATGAACTTATACCGAGCCAATGACTAATGACTAATGACTAATGACTAATGACTAATGACTAATGACTAATGACTAATGACTAATGACTAATGACTCACTTTTAAAACTTCCACGAATTCGCCCGGTACAATCCAGGTGTCCCCTGGTGGCAAAACTGCTAAACCACTTGTATTGGCGAGGTTAATTAAATTCGCTGAATTTTGGCTGCCGCTAGCAGGTTCAAATTCCCACACTCCCGCAACTAAATGTAGTTTACCCCAAACATAAGTTTCGCGTCGGCCAGGCGATCGCAATTCAGCATTACACCTAGCTTTGAGAAACTCCGGCCCCCAAGCATCCGGGCCAAGCCCAGACATCTTTCTCAAAGCAGGCACAACAAACCGCCAACAGCAGACTAAAGCCGAAACCGGATTTCCCGGCAAACCAAAATAGAGACAATCCGAATTTTTTTCACCTCGTTTAAACGCAGCAACCGTTAAAGGTTTCCCCGGCTTAATCGCCACAGAACTAATGTGAACTTTTCCTCCCAAATCCGCCAAAATTTTCTCGACATAATCGTAGTCTCCTACCGAGACGCCGCCCGTAGAAAGCACCACATCCGCCGTCGCCACAGCCCCCGATATCGCCTTGTTTAACGCATCTTCATTATCAGGAACAATGCCCAATCGAATCGGTTCAAATCCCATCTGCGCCAACAAAACTGTCAAAGCATACTGATTCGAGTCTACCAGTTTCCCCGGTGCCAAAGGTTCGTCAGGCGATACCAATTCGTCACCAGTAGAAAAAATTGCCACCCGCAGCCGCCGATAAACGGGAACTTGAATGCACTGGGCAGTTGCTAACACCGCCATTTCTGGGGCGTTGATAACTGTACCCGGAGTTAGCAAAGTTGTTCCTGCTAGATAAAAAGCGCCTTTGTGCCTGACAAATGCTTGCGGTTTTTCAGGAGAAACTAAGATAAAAATACGATCGCCCTCACGCCTTGTTTCTTCCTGCATTACCACCGTATCAGCACCCGCTGGCATCACCCCACCCGTAAAAATTCGCGCCGCTTGCCCCGATTGGACGGTATTTTGAGGCTGATATCCGGCTGGAATCTCTTCAACTACTTCGAGTACCGCTGGTTTTTCGGCGCTACACTTTTCCACATCCGCAAAGCGCACCGCGTACCCATCCATTGCTGAATTATCCCAATAAGGAAAATCCAGGGAACCAGTGACTGCCGCAGCCAAAATGCGCCCCGATGCTGCCAGTAAGTCTACAGTTTCTACATCCCCCTGACTGTCGAGGGGTTGCGCCAAATTTAGAACGATCGATTCTGCTTCTTTCACTGACAGCATGACTGTCTCCTTGTTTTGATAACACTCATGATTAAGTTTAGCAAAATATCCAGAGATATTGGTGATATAATTTTTTTTGATTGGGGCAGTAAACCTAATTTTGGGGATTAATTGCTTATGACTATTTCTCGCTTTGTTGTTCGCCTCAATTGTTTCTCCTTATTATTGGTGGCGATACTGATATTTTTCACTCAACTTTCAGGGTTAAAAATCAGCGATTTATTCTTGCCACCTTATTCTTATCCCCATCCCAATGTCGCCTTGTTAACTCGGACTTTCCAAATTTTATGTTCTGTACCAGTCGTTCTTTGTACTTTCACCTATGGATTAGCTAAAACTCTTCAACCGCGCACTTCAGAAAATCGATTTATTCTGTTTTCGGCTTTATTAACAGGTGGATTTTTACTAAATGAAATTTACAGAATTCATATATATATGGTAGCCGGGGGAATTCCTAAGCTAGGAGTAAGTCTTTTATACGCCGTTGTTTTGTCCTCCTACGGATGGTTTTTTCGGCGAGAACTACAGTTAACTCCCTACCAAATATTGTTAGCGGGTGTAGGCTTGTTGTTTTTTGCGATCGGCGTGGATTCCCTGCATTTAAAAAACAAAATCTTCTCCAGTTTACTAGAGGGAGTACCTAAATTGCTCAGCGAAATCAACATTGCATTTTATTATTGGTATGTCTGTAAGTGTTCCATCCAAAAAGCGTTCGATAAAACTATTAATAGCTAGTTATAACGATGTGATATAATGAGCCAAAGTGCATAAAAAGATATCCATTAAATCCTCTTAACCTTAATAATATTTACAGCATCTGCATCGCTCGGCATTGAGCCGCCTTCATATACATAATCTGGCTTAAAAGTCCCAACGCATCCTGATAAAATACCATGATAGCAGTTACCATCAACTTCAACTCGATCGCCAAAATAACCGACGACCAATTTTATCAACTGTGTCGCGAAAACCCCGATGTCAAATTTGAACGCAACGCCAAAGGAGAAATAATCGTCATGCCACCCACAGGAGGAGAAACCGGAAATTACAATTTTGAAATAGCTACTGATTTTGGAATTTGGAATCGACAAACTCAACTGGGAATTTGTTTCGATTCTTCAACTTGCTTCAAACTGCCCAGCGGTGCAAATCGTTCTCCCGATGTCTCTTGGATTGAAAAATCAAGATGGGATGCACTCACTCCCGAACAAAAACAAAAATTTCCTCCCATTGCCCCGGATTTTGTCTTAGAGTTAATGTCGCCAACAGACAGCCTCAAAGACACTCAAGACAAAATGCAAGAATACATGAATAACCAAGTAAGATTAGGCTGGTTAATCAACCGCAAAACCCGGAGAGTCGAAATCTATCGCCAAGGACAAGAAATAGAAGTTTTGGAATGTCCGACAGAACTTTCAGGAGAAGATGTTTTGCCCGGTTTCGTGCTAAACTTGAAAACACTGTGGCAATAACTAGACATATTCCATTTATCAGCGTTTATTTGCGTTCATCTGCGGTTAAAAAAAATCTAATGGAAACCAATACAGAAACTACTGCACCCACTGGCTTAACAGCGGAACAACACAAACAGAAAATGCAGCGCCGCCAAGAAGTGCAATCACAGCGAATCGCTAACTCTTCCAAAGAAAAAGGTTTAATTATAGTCAATACGGGTAACGGTAAAGGCAAAACCACGGCTGCTTTGGGAATGGTTGTGCGATCGCTCGGTCACGGATACCGCGTCGCCATAGTACAATTTATCAAAGGCGCCTGGGAACCCGCAGAAAAAGCCGTTTTTCAACTCTGGGAAAAACAGCTAGAATTCCACGCAATGGGAGAAGGCTTTACCTGGGACACGCAAGACCGCGATCGAGATATCGAAACAGCTCAAAAAGCCTGGGAAAAATCTTTAAGTTTTATCTGCAATCCAGAATTTAAATTAGTTCTTCTAGATGAAGTCAATATAGCATTAAAACTAGGTTATTTGCAAGTCGAGCAAGTGCTTTCCGGGTTAGACCAAAAACCAGAAGAAACCCACATTATTTTAACAGGCCGAGGCGCCCCGCCAGCGCTAATTGAGCGGGCAGACTTGGTGACAGAAATGACTTTAGTTAAGCATCCATTCCGAGAACAAGGCATTAAAGCTCAAGCAGGTATTGAGTATTAAAGTTGTTGGTCTTCAAAAGTTTAGTCCTAATTAGCTAAAAGCTGATTGGGAGTGGACTGATATTATGTCCGGTCGATTACCCCTAATACGGTAGGGGCGGGTTCACGAAAAATATCTGCCAATAATTGACAATCTCAAAAACCCGCCCTTTTAATCGCGGTAACTCGATCGGACATGATATGAAGCCCTGACTACAAACCGTATTTATGTTGTTTCTCGTCAGGACTTTTTACCCAATCTAAAATCTAAAATTTAAAATCTAAAATCGCTCTATGCTGGCAACATCAGAGTAAAAGTTGACCCCTTGCCAAACTCGCTATTGACAGTAATTTCTCCCCCCAGCATCTGAGAGTATTTCTGCGCTATTGCCAAACCCAAACCCGTTCCTCCGTACTTGCGGGTAGTCGAAGCATCCGCTTGCGTAAAAGGTTGAAATAACTTTTGTAGCTGTTCAGGAGTTATCCCAATTCCCGTATCAGTACACTTAAAAATTAACCGTTCAGAACCCGAACTATTCTCGTCATTTTTAATTCTTTCAACGCTGAGTGTAACTGTTCCTTTATGAGTAAACTTAGCTGCATTGCTGAGCAAATTAAACAAAATCTGAGTAAACTTAATTTTATCTGAATACAATTCGCCAAGATTATTAGGACACTCCACATTCAGGCGATTAGTGTTTCGCAAAAATAGCGGTGCAACAGTTTTAGCTACATCTTGAACTGCCTCCGATACGTCAAAAGTTTCTAATTCAAGTTCCGCGTGACCCGCTTCAATCTTCGACAAGTCGAGAATATCATTAATTAAGGAAAGTAAAATCTGGCCTGAATTGTGAATTCTCTCCAAATCCGACACAAAAGTTTCTTCGCCCAAATCTAAAGCCTCTTCTTGCAGGATCTCGCTGTAACCGATAATCGCATTCAGAGGAGTTCGCAGTTCGTGGCTCATGTTAGCCAAAAACTGACTTTTAGCCAAACTAGCTGCTTCTGCTGCTTCCTTTGCCTTGTAGAGTTCTACCTCGGCTTGCAAGCGGTCGGTCACGTCGTGAGCCAGCACTAATTCAGCATTTCTGCTATCAAATACCAGAGCATAAGAAGTAATTTCTACATCAATAATTGTTCCGTCTTTTTTCTGATGCTGCCACACACCTGCAAACTCAATATCGGCATCTACGGGGGATTTATTTTCTAGCATTCTCGGCAGATATTGGGAGGGACGAATGTCCGCAACGGTCATGTTGAGAAATTCGTCGCGAGTGTAGCCGTAATGTTCGACAGCAGCGTGATTGACGGCTATAAATTCTAGAGTTTCTAAATCGTAAACCCACATCGGATGGGGGTTATTTTTAAACAAAAGTCTGTAGCGTTCTTCCGAGGCTCGCAGTTCGGCTTCGGCTTGCTTGCGCTCGGTAATGTCGCGGACAACCGTGCAAATAATCTCGCGGCCGCCGTAGGAAATCACGCTCCCGCTTACTTCCACGTCCACGCAGGAACCGTCTCGGCGGCGGTAGAGAACTTCGCCAATTCTGAATTTTTTGTCCGCCAGCAGCAACTCAATATTGTTGTCAATTAGGTCTTTAGAGTAAGCGATGATATCGTAAATAGTCAGTTGCGAAATCGCATCAAGACTGTAATCGAGCAAGTTTCTAAACGCTGTATTGGCTTCCAACAGGCGTTTGGTTTGAGCGTCCCACAGGAATATACAATCTGTAGCTTGCTCCACTACGGCTCGGTAGCGCGCTTTTTCCTCAAGTTGTTCGCTTTCGGCTTGGGCGATCGCACTCAACATTCCGTTGATAGTATGGGCAAGGTCGGACAACTCGTCTTCGCCCGTCACCGGCAGTCGCACCGACAGGTCTTGGCTGCTGCTGACGTGGTTCACTGCTTTCGCCAAACCGCTCAACCGAGACAGCACCAGACGCTCTAACAGCAGCAGAGTGCAGCCGATCAACCCAACTCCCGCTAACCCTACAGACACCAGCAGGTACAGCAAACTAATTTGACCTTGCCGGTATATTTCTCTGGGGATATCCACCCGCAATAGCAGCGCAGGTTGGTTGTAAATATCGCGGATCAAAGCGTAACCCGCGATCGACTCTTCGCTTAAAGGACGCACCAAAATCGGTTTTTTTTCCGACAGTTTCTCCCGCACTTGCTGAAAGTCCGCAGGCAACCGAGCCTCATTAACGCTGTGTACGATTAGGGGCAAGCGGGTAATTTTAGAAATCTTTGCAATGCCTGCACCATCCAAATTGCGCCCGAATATCAGCGTACCTCGGATCGGGCCGGTGTTTTTAGTCGTGAGAATTGGCCGGGAAGTAACCAGTATTGGCCCTGACGGTAGCAGCAGGATACCAGCGAGGCTGCTTTTGGCGTTGGGGTGCTGCAACAGCGGGTCGCTGGGAGAAATGCGCCGTTTTAATGCTTCTGGAACAGGGGTTAGTTTCAGCTTTTCGCTGTCAAAACCCGTACCGTAAACTATTTTGCCAGAAGTATTGACAAATACGGCTATATTAACTCTCACATTAGCCAGCGCTTCTGGAACTAAATTGGAGGCAATGAATTCTGAGTTGCCGTTTTGGATAAAATCGTAGGTGTCGTCCCAGGCTGACCAGTCGGCAAAGCGCGAGTTGAAGTCGTCGGCAGTTTGCCCGAACACGCTGAGCACTCCCTTGACAACCTGTGTGGCTTCTTGTTCCTCTGCTTTGATCAGGCTGCCCAAGAGGATGCTTGAGGAGGCGACATACAGAATGCTAGTCAGTCCAGCGATGGTAATGCCAATTATCGATAGTGTTTTCCGACGCAGTTTCATCTGTATTCCCCCTTGGAGACTCCCACTGTACCTGTACTCAGGTCAGTGGCGAGAGGAAAAGGGGGGCAAGGTTTAGGCCGCATATGAATAACCATCCTTTCTATGAACAAGTGAACAATATTTGTGACTAATTCCTGACACCAATTCCGAGGCGGAAATATTGAAGGAACCACTGGTTCTTACGGCAACACGTCCAACGTATATACCAACCTTTTTACCAGAAGTTACAACCGCCTTGACGATATCTCCCGTTTGAAAACCTTTAACAAACTTAAACCTGGGAACATAGCGGGACGGGAAACCAAATTTGTCGGTACGACACATTTGGCGTGTCCCATGTCCAGTCGCTTTAATTAACAATGGCTTGTTTATTAAAACTTTCAACGATTCAATTCTGCCGACACAAGCTGCATCTAGCCAGTGAGTTTTAGCTAAATTTAATCGAGTGCGATTGAACTTTGTTAAACCGCCACTGCCAGTAGAAACTGGTAAGCCAGTCATACAGAGTCTGTTAAATAACGCCCAACGAGTAGAATTAACCGCTGTTGCATCTTTCAAAGGACGTTTTGCTTGAGACAGAATCCGTTTCACAACCTCTGGTTTTTTCGAGAGAAACTGCTCAATATTCTGAGTTCCTTTCTTGATATTGCATTTTTCGCAAGCAAGGCAAAGATTAGAAATACGATCAGATCCGCCCTTGGCTTTGGGATGAATGTGCTCTACTTGTAGAGGTGTATCAACAACTCCACAATACGCGCACTTTCTCTCCCATTTATTGAGTAAATATTCGCGGATCTCGTAGCCACATAAAACACCTTGCTGATACTCCACTCCGCTAATTTCCGGGTTTTCTATTTGCTGGAGGTCGAACCGGACAAGTTCTTGAACAACAGAAGAAATTGGCGCAACCTTTATCAATCTAGTTACCCATGTTAGGGTTGTTTCGACACGATGTTGTAAGCTTGGAGTCAGCCACCCTTTCGGGCGAGTTCTATTTAAAAATCTAGCTTTTCGGTAGCGGGTATGGCGATTTCTTCTGCCTCTACGCAATGAACGGCGCGACTCCCGACTGGCTTTGATAGCTTGCCCCCTGTGGGTTAGTTCTGCGCCAAAGATTACGTTTTCTCCTTGGACTAATGCGATTCCCATGGTTTTGGAGCCAGGATCTAATTTAAGAGTGATTGGTTTTTGGGGTACTGTTACCTCTACTTTGAGAATTATCGTGAATGGATACCTCCTGAAAACAGCAGCTTTGCCAGTGGTTAGCAATTTGCGAGCCAATCCTGGGCGGATTGGATTGAGCGGTCGTTTTTGAGTATCACGTACAAAAACAAAATTAGACATTAAATGTCCTCCATTTCTGGGTAATGTTTGCTTCGTCAATGTTTAAGGTCGGTAACTATTTCAAAAGCACTGGCTTAACCCTTACACCTGTTTAACTTTTGAATTCTAGAGCAGAAAACTAGCACGCATTTTCTGGTAGGTACTTGAACGCTTACCTTAAACGTAGTGGGCGAACCACTTAGACTGGTCAACTCGGCTTTTTCAAGCCCACACCGTATCGGTACTCCGTAGCTTGCGGGTCGCGTAGCGACATCGGTGTCGGGTGATTGACGTGTGTGGTGTCCGTCCGAAATTCTCAACTCAGGAGCAATTTTACTACTGTTTCCTGAACCCTGACCGAAAGCAATTTAGTCCGGGGGCGCCCGATTTATCAGTGGGGTTGCTTTCTTCAATTCTAAAATCTAAAATCTAAAATCTCAAATCTCAAATCGATAATTCTCAACTCCAGAGCAATTTTACTACTGTTTCCTGAACCCTGACCGAAAGCAATTTAGTCCGGGGGCGCCCGATTTATCAGTGGGGTTGCTTTCTTCAATTCTAAAATCTAAAATCTAAAATCTAAAATCTCAAATCTATTGACTGGTGGCGCAGCGCGTGTTTCCTACTTTTCCCACACTTGCTCTTTGTGAGATTCCGTGCAAAGACCCAAGATGCGATGATCGTTGTCGCTGATGATGGAAATTGGGTAATACTGTTGCAGGTTTACGGAGTAGGGAGAGCGACTGCCGTCGTAAGTGTCCACTACTGTTAAATTTAACTGAGTTCGATCGCCCGTGCCGTAAAAACAGTAAAAAGCAGACCGAGGCAGGTAAAAAGCGCCGACTACCTTACTCTGCCGCATTTCAAATACAAAATATTCTTGTTTAATTTCCTCTGGCTGGCTCGACTGACCGTAGAGGTAAATGCCATCTGCTAAACCTGTGCTAGCTGTATCTGGCGGAGGATTTGGCGGGGATTGCGAGCTTAAAACGCCGGATTTGATGTCCGAGTCGTGTGCCCGGCGTGCGGGGAATGCGATGCTGAAGTTACCGGGCGAGAGAGCAAGCACGATCGCGATCGCTTCTAAACTTCCTGTCAATATCAAATAAGTCAAAACCACTCCAGACCCCAAAATTTAAAATAGCTGGTTCCAAGCGCCTCTTGTACCATTTTCACAAAGATCGTAGATAAACCGGGTATTTGGCTTAATGTTGGCTATTAACTTGAAGGAACGATCGCCCGCCCGGTTCCTGAACTTAAATCTAAGATTAGTTTTGACCAATTTTGCGTCCCCCCCGATCGGGCGATCGACCCGTCAAATAATACCATTTTAGATTTTAAATTTTAGATTAAAGAATTGAATAATTTGGCGTGACCTATTCCATAAGGGTTTAGAGCACGGGCCTACATTTCCCTTCTCTTTTTTAACTGGTATAAAAGTATCCTTCCCAGCAGCGCCAACACGAAAAAAAAGTTGAGATTTTTCCCAAAATCTCAACTTTTTTAGTGACTAACTAGCCAAGTATTCTCGGACTTGAGATTGGCGGCGGCGCAGGTGGGCGAGGGCTTGATGTTCTAGCTGCCGCACCCGTTCCCGGCTGAGATTTAACCGTTCTCCGACTTTCGCCAGAGACATTTCGGTGCCGTCTTCCAAACCGAAGCGCAGAATTATTACATCTCGCTGCTGGGGGGTAAGTTCTGATATCAAAGTATCGAGGTCTTGCCGCAGCAATTCCGAGGTAATGTAGTTTTCTGGAGATGCCGTTTCGTCTTCTAAGAGTTCTTGCAGTTCGGTATCTTGGTTGTCTCCTACCCGCAAGTCCAAAGAAACTGGATGTCTTGCCATCAGCAGGTATTCCCGAATTTGGGAAGGGTGCAGTTCGAGGGCAGTGGCAATTTCGGCAGGGGAGGGAGACCGGCCCAACTGCTGCGTGAGTTCCCGCTGCACTTTTTTGATTTTGTTGAGTTTTTCGGTGATGTGAATTGGCAATCGAATTGTGCGGGCGTGTTGGGCGATCGCGCGGGTAATTGCTTGCCGAATCCACCAGTAGGCATAGGTAGAAAATTTGTATCCCCGCATCGGGTCAAATTTTTCGACTCCTCGTTCTAAACCGAGGGTGCCTTCTTGAATTAAATCCAAGAATTCCATATTGCGTTTCTGGTATTTTTTGGCGATCGCCACTACTAGCCGCAAATTCGCTTCAATCATCTTTTGCTTAGCGCGCCGCCCTATGTGTAAGATGCGGCTAAGTTCAGGTTCGGTCAACTCCATTTCGGCAGCCCACTCTTGATCCGTCAGATCCCGCTGCCATTCTTTAGCAAGTGCTTGTTTTGCTTCGATTAATTTCATCATTTGCTGCACTTGCTTCCCGAAAACAATTTCTTCTTCTCGGGTTAGCAGGGGTACGCGACCGATCTCGTGCAGATAGGCACGAACCGTATCCGTTGAGGAGTATGGCCGGCTGCCCATGCGATCGGCTTTCACTGTTTTGTTTTTGGGGGTTGTGGTGGACATGGGTGAGTATTGCACTCCTTGTAACAACAGATAAAAAGTTGGTGATACCCTGTCCCACTTTTACAAGTGGGATAAAGACTGCGACAAAGGGGATGTTTCCCCTCTTGTTTATCGGTGACGATCGGTAGAAGCTTTTTGTTTGGGATTACTTTTGTGCTTGATTTCCAGTAATCGCCGTCGATTTTCGGTAGTTCGCTAGCTTTAACGGCTAGTTCAAGGCGAAGTGGAGCAAGAGTTTAGTTTTCTCAATATTATTCCCAATTTTGAGGATCGTAAAGAGTAAAAACCTCTGTCTTAAGGTCAAGATTCTACATTTTTCCTTAAGGTTTTGAATTCCCTGTTAGTTTTAACTGCAACTCAACTTCACAATACTCATGCAAACAGACTCATGCTATTCGAGGGCTTTGTTTTGCTCTCTGTTCCATCATCGCTTGAATTTTTCTCGCTGCCTAGATGGTGGGATGCGAGATAACCGAACTCGATCGCCGTATTAAATGCGAGTAACTGTTTAAAATATTTATTGACATTTTTATTTAAATATGCTAATCAAATTCGGCTACGAGTAACCACAAGGTGTATAAAGGCTGGCTGTTGCCCTGTTTGACTTTCATTGTGCCCCTAGGCTCCATCATCTCCATCATGTTTAAGCTTATGCAAATTTTGGGCCGTTAGGGATGAGGGTTGACACTCCCCAGCCTGAAGGCATGGGGATTCTTAAGACCATAATTTAAGTCTTAAAGGCGCTGACAACTCGCCTCTACTGATTCCGCTTAGATCAAGTCCAAGCATCACCGCTACTTTTCTACCAATGTTGCCACAAGCATTGCAATCTGCATTAATTAGCCAGCCTTGCGCCGTTCGGTACAAACCACGTTTAATCCGCGTGCCAATAGGAAGCCACCCTTCGGGTTTTTCGCCGAAAGTAGGTAGCCAATCACGATCGACAAAAGAAGCTTTTGACGAATAAGATTCTTCCGTTTCAACGAACCTCAAGCCATACTGCTCACAGAGTTGAGCAATTCTATCTTTCAGTCTGCCCGTAGGGATTTGCACAAACTTTTGATTAGTTTTGCTTCCCATGTTGGCAGAATTTTTTTGTCCCTTATTCCAACCGAATACAACCGTTCCTATCCGATTTTTCAAGCAGTGCTTAATTACCTTCCTTGCTGCCTTGTTAACGGCATCTCGCATCTGACGATTCCGTCTTTCGGTCAAGCTGGCAAGCCTTTTAGACCAATAGCCATTAACTTTTCCCTTCATGAGAAATGCAACTCGTCTGTTGTATCCCTGGTTAAGCGACTTTAAAAGCTTGCCATCGACGATAAAACTTGTACCGACATTGCTCACGCAAGTTAACCAGTTATCTACGCCGTGGTCGATCATTAAGCACTTAGCAGGGTCTATATCTGCCTGGACATTGGTCGTTGTGTAGACAAACTCTAGGTAGAAACAGCCGTTCCGGGGAAGTATGCGATATTCCCGAATCGCTTTGAAATCAAGATTAGAAGGCATCGGAAGGAAAAACGCATCTAGACCGAACCACGCTTTAACCTTGCTACCCAAAGGGAATCTCAACATTCCGTCGTTGAGTTTTACCGACCTACCCGTAAATGTCACAAGTGCCATTCCGCCTTGACGATATTTCGGTAGCTTCGGACGTTCCGTAATTACGCCATTTTTAAAAGCCTTTAGTAATCCCATAAATGACTTAAAAGACTCTGCTACGCCCGTCAGAATTTGTTGAGCAGTATCAGAGTAGAACGCTTGATAGTGTCGGTTTCGGTTTTCCGTCCCCAAAACTTTGTGCAACTGAGCACGGTTTGGGATTTTACCAGTTTTAAAGTATAGCTGGCGGGCATAGTAACTGTAGTTTAGACTAAAAAATGAGCGCAGCTAAAAGTAGCTACCTTTGAATCTTAGGCAAGCTGTTGCTCACAAA
>NZ_JAUBTK010000095.1:7013-28597 GCF_036702455.1 Microcoleus sp. D2_18a_D3 | reverse complement strand
AGTTTGTGAGCAACAGCTTGCCTAAGATTCAAAGGTAGCTACTTTTAGCTGCGCTCATTTTTTAGTCTAAACTACAGCAATCACTAATATCAACTTTAGCCTGTCGCAAAATCTTAGCTAAAAAGTTGGCACTGATATCACCTTGATGAGGATTGGGGATGGTAATGCGAAGGTTATCTTTCAACATGAACTGATGCCTTTTTCCCGAATATGGGCCGTCAAATCCCAGTTGTTTCAGATAATAAATTAAGTCTCGACGTTTGACTGGTTTTAAAGGAGGCATCAGGCAACTTCCTTGGTAACTGTAAGGTCGATATTATCAAGGACAGGTAAAGGAAGTTTCAGGGTGAGACTAAGTAAAATCCAGTCTTCCAATACCTCTTGCAATTCTTCTCGACAAGCTTCGAGACTTACAGCATTTGCATAGACTCCCTCACAGATAGGAATTTCTCCGTAGAAAGTCCCATCATCAGGGAAAATTTCATACTTAGCTTGCTTCATGGCAGCTTGGATGTATTTAGTTAACATATTAAAGCAATCTCCTTTAAGGTGATAAAACGAATTGGGATGATATCAAGCCAACCTTGATTAGCAATAGAGCAAAACAAAATTAGGGCGTGGGCGTTGAGATTACGATCGATCAAAAAAATTATGCTTTAGCATCAAGTTTGGCCTTCGCGGCTCGAAGCTTTTCCCAAGCAGCTTCCGTTCCTGGTATTGTTGACCCGGCGGCAATTCGGGCAATGAGATCGCGATTTTTTTCTTCATAATACAGCCGCAGTTCTTCAGCTTCCTTAAGAACTATTTGATACTCGGCTTCAACGGCGGCGCGATTTTCCTCAATATAAGCTAAAGCCGCGTTAATTTGTTTTTCTGTAAGGTCAAACAATCCCTGATAAACTTAGGCGGATATTGAGCCGTCACATAGTCCATGATGTCGTAGATAGTGATGCGCGTACCTGCGATCGTCAGTCCTCTTTCTGTACGGATGATAGCTGTTTGTTCGTCGGATATGCTTGTCATGCCTCTAACCTCCTAGAAGTTATTTCTATATTAGACCAACTCTCAAAAGTCTTGCCAGAATCATTAGTGTTGGGTTTATTTCCTGTTGTAGTAATGCGCTCCAAATCCCAGAAACCGGGTTTCTGCGATAATTTACGCATCCTTACCGAGATTTTGAGAAGAAACCCGGTTTCTAACTCCCACGCGATCGCCCAACTTCAACTAAACCCCGCTAACCACAGCGGAAGCATCAACAGCAACCCGACGGAAGTTATGGCGATGCTGCTAGCTAACAAATCGCGATCGAGCTCGTAGACTTCTGCTAAAATTAGCACCGAAAGAGCTGTGGGCGTTCCCGACATCAACACCAACACGAACCTCGGATCGCCACTCAATCCGAAATAACTAGCACCCAATCCGATCAACACCGGCACAATTACCACTTTTAACAGCGACGGGATTAACGCCAGTTCAAAACTTTCCCATTTCTTAATAGACCTCAACCGGATGCCAACCAGCAGTAAAGCACTGGCAATTACCACCCAAACCGCAGTCTGCAATCCCGATTCCACTGTCTCGGGCAGGGGGATGTTTCTAGTATAAAAACCAATTAAAAATGCCCACAGAGCGGGAACTGTCAGCACGTCCCGGATCTGAGTCCACCAGTGATTTTTTTGCTCGGAGTTCCCGAAATAGCTAGCAATAAATACACCGAAACAATAAGTTCCAATAACATTGTTAGTGACGCTGTACAAGACAGCCCAGTTGGTGTTATCGGTGCTGATGATCGACGGGGTGATTGCTAATCCAACAAAGCCCGTATTCCCTAACATCGCAGCTAGGATAAAACTGCCTTGGCTCGATCGCTTCAGGGAATTAAAATTTAATAAAAATAAATTGACCAGAGAATTTTTGCCCTGAAAATAGGGCTTTTTGATGTGGGCCGCACTCAGCCTGCGTAATAATACCCAAGTCAGCCAAGCACAACTCGTACTCAGAAATAACACGAATATGGCGATCGCCGGCGTGAATCCCACAGCACCCGAAAAATCGCTCTGACGGGCTAAAACTAGAATTTGCAGCGGTATCCCAATCCAGAAAAGAAAGTGGCTCAGCAGCTTGGGAAAATCAACTGGGATGTACCGAAACAGCAGCAGTCCCAAGCCCGTCCAGATAACTAGAGGCGTATAAGCGTGAAATAAGGTTTCAATCATAAAAATTTAACTTGACAATTTGAAATGCCTTTATCTATTAATAATAATGCTAAAATCAGTTGGAAAAATGCGACTTGTCGTTAGCGGAGCCCTCGAAGACGATCGCACTTGCACGCTTTTTCGTCCTAGCGTGTTCGCAGCACTCCAGGCCCAAAAAATTCCGCCCAAATTCCCGCATCTTCCCGGGCACAATCCTCAGACTGGCAGCCCCAAATGATTGCAGCTTTTTGCCTTCAGATTGACAAAACCTCTGTTAATTTGACCAATGTGCGATCGAGCTATCTTGCCTTTTCCAAACAGATGTCCCCCGTTTTCCTGCCGTTTCGAGCGAACGGAAACAGGGGGAGACTAAAGCTGCTGATGACTTGCACTCATTAATTCAATTTCAAAGCATTAACAGGCACTTCATCCCAAGAACTAACAGTCCGCAAAGTAGCAACCCAGCCCTGCTGTTTTTGCTCTGCCGTCAAATTCTTCTCAAAAGATTCGTGGCAATCCTTCGCTTGAGTCTCATCGCAACAAGCAATGCAAGAATAAAGAATGCCCGACGGATCGATTTGCTCGTTTACCCAAATAATCACGATCTACTCTCTCAATCAAAATCTACTGTTACTTAAATTTTCCTATATTTTTGCCACTTAAGTAGGTCGGTATTAATTAACCCGAGTTCGGCCTTTTAGCTGAACAGGCAAGATGCCTGTTCCACACACAGCCAAGATGCCTGTTGCACAAACCTGAATTACTGGGATGCCAAAGTTGCCAAAGACTCGCCCGCAACCCGGCAGATCCGCCAGTCGGGCATCACATCAGCACCGATACCCTTGTAAAATCCGATCGCCAATTCATTCCAATCCAAAACGCTCCATTCCAAACGCCCGCAGCCCCTTTCTACTGTCAACTGCGCTAAATAAACTATCAAAGATTTGCCAATTCCCCGCCCTCGAAACTCAGGGATCACAAACAAATCTTCCAAATAAATTCCCGGCTGAGTCAAAAAAGTAGAATAATTGTAAAAAAACAGCGCCCAGCCCACCACTCGATTTTCGCACTCGGCTAAAACCGCTTCAGCAAAAGGTCGATCGCCAAACAAATGATTCTCCAAATCAACCGCATTGCCAGTAACGGCATGAGATAATTTTTCGTACTCAGCTAAAGCTTTAATCAAATCAAACAGCACCGGCACGTCAGCGCGGGTAGCTGGACGCAAAATTACCTCAGAAGACATAAATAAGTAAGTAGTACGCGACAATCAACAATTAAAAATACCACATCAAGACATTTTTGATTTGTAATTTTTAATTAAGTTTGTCAACCTTGAATTAGCATATTTAGGGCGGCGTTGGAGTACCCACCCACAATAATTTTAAGATTTTTCACAATGCCAACTCAATGTTTTTTAGTTTATTTCAACGGGAGCAGCTCATATTTGTAAAAACACTTATTCTGGCTCCTTCCTTCTGGCTCCTTCCTTCTTCCTCTTTCCTTCTTCCTCTTTCCTCCTGACTCCTGACTCCTGACTCCTGGCTCCTATTTCTAGCGGAGGGCTGCTTTCATTGAGATGCTCCCTATTTCAACCAGCCCTTCAATCGTTCCGTCACTTGAGGGCGACGCAGCTTTCGCATTGCCTTATTTTGAATTTGACGGACTCGTTCGCGGGACAAATTGAACAAACTGCTGACCTCTTCTAAAGTGTAAGGTTCGCCGGTCAGCAAACCGTAACGCATAGCAACAATCTCTTTTTCCCGCTCAGTCAAAATACTGTCCAACACCTCCAAAATATCTTGGCGCATCATCATCTCATTCATCTGAGCTTCGGGAGATTGCGTCGCGTTATCTTCGAGAACATCCAAAAGTTCCGAACTTTCTTCTGAGCCGATGCGGTGGTTGAGAGACAAAGATTGCCGACGTACTTGCTGGAGGTAGCGAAGCTGTTCGCAACTAACTTGCATTTCTCTAGCAAGTTCAGTTTCACTGGGATTGCGTTGAAGAGAACGCTTCAAATCTCGATAAACTTTTTTGAGTTTATTTAACTGTTCGACAATGTGAACAGGCAAGCGAATCGTCCGCCCTTGATTGGCAATTGTCCGGGTAATTCCTTGGCGAATCCACCAATAGGCATAGGTAGAAAACTTGTAACCCTTCTCCGGATCGAACTTTTCGGCTGCCCGATTCAAACCCAAAGCTCCTTCCTGAATTAAATCGAGAAAAGGCACGCCCCGATTAAGATAGCGTTTGGCAATTGAAACCACCAAGCGCAAATTCGAGCTGATCATTTTCCGTTTCGCCGACTGACACTGGTGGCGAAGCTGTTGCAGTTGAGTTTCGCTTATCCCTAAAGCCGCAGCGATTTCAGCTTTTGTCGGCACTCTGTCCAATTCCTGCTGCAAACGCTGTTCTAGTTCATCCAGGGCTACCAATTCTTGAACGCGGCGCGCCAACTCTACTTCTTCGGCTGCTGTAAGTAGAGGATACCGAGCCATTTCCTTGAACAAAGCTCCCACTGGATCGTCGGCAGACCAGTTGTTGTATGCTGACGATCGAGTTACCGTCGGACGATCGATCTCGGTGTCTTCATCTTGTGCGATCGCGAATGAGGCTTCGGGTGCCACCGCAAAACTGCCTAGGTCAGATTCTGCCATATCGTGCTTGGTGTCGGTGGAAGGATTTGAAAAGTATCCCTTAACTTTAACCAATTTAACCGGAAATTTCCGAAATCCCAAATCCGAAATCCCAAATCCGAAATCCCAAATCCCAAATCAATTAGTTCGGGCTAGTAAAGGAGCAGCCTGCAACAACTGCTGAGTATAAGGGTGCTGCGGATTAGTAAAAATATCCCTAGTCTTACCGATTTCAACAATTTTTCCAGCATTCATTACCGCAATGCGATCGCAAAAAAATCTCGCCACCCACAAATCGTGCGTAATAAACAGATAAGTCAAATTAAATTCCTGTTTCAACTCCAACATCAGCTCTAAAACTTGAGTCTGCACGCTGGCATCCAGCATACTCACAGGTTCGTCGCAAATTATCAGTTGCGGCCGAGTAATCAAAGCGCGGGCGATCGAAACTCGCTGCTGTTGTCCTCCCGACAATTCCCCCGGATAGCGGCGAAAGAAATCCTCCCCTGGAGTTAAACCCACCCGCTCTAACATTTGGATTACTTGTTTTTTAGCTTCGCTGCCATTAGCTAATTTGTGAATAAATAAAGGGTCAGCAATACTTTGCCCAACAGTCATCATCGGATTCAGGCAAGCGTGGGGGTCTTGAAAGATCATTTGCATTTCGCGGCGGTGCTTCCTCACAGCATCGCGGTTCAGGGCAGTTATATCTATTCCTTGAAATTCCACTTTGCCGCCAGTCGCAGTAATTAGCTGCAAAATCGTGCGTGACAAGGTACTTTTGCCACAGCCGGACTCCCCCACCAGCCCTAGGGTTTCTCCCCGTTGTAGCTCTAAACTAACGCCGTCTACTGCTTTAATTACCTGGCGATTCCGGGAAAACAACTGATCTAATAAATTGCTTTCTAAACTGTAGTGTTGCTGCAAATTCGTTACGGTCAAAAGAGGCGAATTTGTTGAGTTTGCAGTAACGGCTTCAGTCCTGATTTCCTCGAATGCTAACCCTTTTTCAGAATCGGCTTGAATGTGCAAAGCTGCTTTGAGGAGCGATCGAGTATATTCGTGCTGCGGCTTTTCAAACACGTTTTGCACCGGCCCTGTTTCTACGACTTTACCGCCGTACATCACCGCAATGCGATCGCAATACTCAGCCACCATCGCCAAATCGTGAGAAATCAACAAAATAGCCGTTCCCCGTTCCTCGCAAAGTCGGGTTAATTCCTGCAAAATCTGAGCAGCTACAGTTACGTCCAAACTTGTAGTCGGTTCGTCAGCCACAATTAATTTGGGATCGAGCAAAAGAGCCAAAGCAATTGCTACTCTTTGCCGCATTCCGCCGCTAAATTCGTGGGGAAATTGCGACCAGCGAGAGGCGGGAATTTTCACAGCTTCCAGAGTTTCGATCGCCCGTTTCTTAGCTTGCTTGCGATCCAAATTCGGTCTGTGAGCTTGCAAAGTCTCGATGCAATGTTCTCCTACACTCATCAAAGGATCGAGACGAGTCATCGGATCTTGAAAAATCAATGCTACAGCTTCGCCCCGAAACCGTCTCAGCCGGGAAGCATTCATATCAAACACTGACTCTCCAGCAAAACTAACTCGCCCCTCAATCAGCGTTGAATCCGGCAGCAACCGCATCGCCGCCCTTCCCAAAGTTGACTTACCGCAGCCAGACTCCCCAACTAATCCGAGCTTTTCCCCCGGTTTCAGCGTCAGGGAAACCCCGTCAACGGCCCAACCGGATTGGCCCCGCCGCTGAGGATAAGCTACTCGCAGATTGTCAACGGAAAATAGAGAAGAGTCATTAGTCATTAGTCATTAGTCCTTAGTCAGTAGTCAGTGGTCAGTTGTTATTTGTTATTTGTTATTTAATGGTCAATATACTGGCTGTTAGTTGTTACTTCTTAGTGTTCCAGAGTTATTAGTTATTGGCAAGAGACTGCTCTGCTGTTTGTAAATACAAATAAAAATAGCTACAAACACAGCTTTTATTAGTACATCATTCACCGAGCAACTGATAACTGACAACTGACAACTGACAACTAACAACTGACAACTGACAACCATCAACTGACTAAATCTCCCTTCGCTTCAACTCAGCTCTCCGCAGTATGTAAGTAGCGGCACAATCTGCGTGAGGATGGTCTGCTAAAACTTCCGCGAGTTCCAATACATATCCGGCGATATCCGGCCCCAGCTTCTCAGTCAGCACTTGACGTTCGCGAGAGGCGAGTTCTTGCACGCGGGCCTTAGCTTGCCAATTCGGAGAAAACATCTTGTCAATCTCGGTGTGGAATCCCAGACTTTCGAGAATGTCCCACTCGCCGTTATCGCACCAAATGCCCCCGCACAACATACAGCGCTCTATGTAAAAGGGCACTCTACTGAAAGGAACTTTCGCCCGCGACAGATAGTGACCGTCTTCGGGACACAGCGCTGCTTTGCTGTCGTAGACAGACGGGGTGAATTCTATGCCGAGAGTCGCTGTCGCATCAGGCTTCTCGGATTTGTTGTACCACTGGCTTTGCTCTTTTTGCCAAGCTTCGTATTCTCTGCCTGGAATCCAGATACCGTAACAGTTGGGACACCACTGCACCGACATACGGCCGGCTAAGGTACCGCCTTCTAAATTGGGATGTTTACATTTTGGACATTCCACCGCTTTATTTCTCCTTGCCTTATTAATTCCCTGTTAATTCAATTATTAATTCTGTATCTGGGCGGGCCCTGAAGAACCAGAATTTTTTTGCAGCAGCGCGCCACAGTAGCCAATTAGCGTGTTAAGCCGCGCGATCGCCGCAGTTTGCCTCGCCTTTGCTGTCGCTGGCTGGCGCGACGCTTGCAAAAACGTGACATCTGTCCCCAATAACCGCAGTTGCTTGTGAATTTCCGTCAAATAGGACTGCTCTGGGGGTGTTTCTGAGG
This sequence comes from Microcoleus sp. D2_18a_D3, assembly GCF_036702455.1. NCBI lineage: Bacteria > Bacillati > Cyanobacteriota > Cyanophyceae > Oscillatoriales > Microcoleaceae > Microcoleus > Microcoleus sp. D2_18a_D3. The sequence goes on along the minus strand of NZ_JAUBTK010000095.1, from coordinate 20,838 downwards.
CGTCTAAGTCATCGCTTTCGGCTCTCATAATTTGGTTTCCGAAAAATTGTTGCACTTTTGTGTATTCGATCGCCAGCGCGGCCCGATCCAGATTATCCTGTGCAGCAGTTGTTTGTAGTTGTTCTAGTGCTTGCTGTAATTTTTGGTAGCACTGGCGGCGGTCTTCGGACAATATCATGATTTTGTAAACAAATTTGTATTTATAATCAAAGTAGATACTTACTTAAGTTTGCTCATATTGGAGGGAAGCGGTGCGTTTTTGGAGCAATTCCCTGTTTTGTGAGAACTTTTTTCGATTTTCTGCCCTAACTCTACCCTTCTGGCTGCTGCTTTTAGTTTAGCGTTGCCGGTAAATGCCGATCCCCCGCAACCTCAACGGCTACCGCCCAAATCTGCTGATTTTACCAGATTCTCCTCGATCGACAGACTGCGGCGGCGGCAGTGGTGTCACTATATTTTCCTACCTCCGAGGGGGGGCGACTCGGGATTACATAGGTATAGTTTGAGAAAAATCGACTATTTTTTTGAATTGCAAATTGTGGCATTCAATTAGTTTAGTATAGCTAAACACATAATTTCGGCAATTCAACCAAAAACTGGCTTTTAACCATTTGTATTTCTAAGTTTTAAAGGTGTACCCCATGAACGCGAACACTCTGACTCCCTCTCCTTCGATCGATCCTGCTGTAGTCCCCGATTGGCTGCAAGAATGCCTGAATAATCGATCGCAGCCTGATGGGAACCCTAACTCGAATTGTTCGACTGACGACAGCTTAATTTGTCGGGCCTTTGAATTTGCCCGCGACTTGCACGAAGGACAATACCGCAAATCGGGAGAACCTTACATTTGCCATCCGGTAGCTGTGGCTGGAATACTCCGGTATATGGGCGGCAACAACGTCATGATTGCCGCGGGCTTCCTCCACGACATTGTTGAAGATACAGATATTACTCTCGAAGAAATAGAACAGCGGTTCGGCGCGGAAGTGCGACAGTTGGTTGAAGGTGTCACCAAGCTTTCTAAGTTTAATTTTTCCAGCAAAACAGAGCGCCTTGCGGAAAATTTCCGCCGAATGTTCCTAGCAATGGCTAAAGATATTCGCGTCATTGTCGTCAAACTGGCAGATCGGCTGCATAACATGAGGACTCTGGAGCATTTGTCCGAAGAAAAGCAGCGCAGTATTGCCCTAGAAACCCGAGATATTTTTGCTCCCCTAGCGAACCGTTTGGGTATTGGCCGCTTTAAGTGGGAATTGGAAGATTTAGCCTTTAAATACCTGGAACCTGATGCTTACCGCGAAATTCAGGAATTAGTGGCCGAGAAGCGGGCCGATCGAGAAACTCAACTCGCAGAAGTCACAGATTGTTTGCGAGAAAGGCTTGACAATTTAGGCATTAAATGCTATGAAGTTAGCGGCCGTCCCAAACATTTGTACGGGATTTACGCCAAGATGCAGCGCCGCCAAAAAGGGTTTAAGCAAGTGTACGATATTGCGGCGGTGCGGATCATAGTAGAAACCAATGATGACTGTTATCGGGCTTTGGCGATCGTCCACGATTCTTTCCGCCCGATTCCCGGCCGCTTTAAAGATTATATCGGTTTACCAAAAGCCAACCGCTACCAATCTTTGCACACCGGAGTAATCGGAACCAGCGGTCGCCCCATCGAAGTGCAAATCCGCACCGTAGCAATGCACCACATTGCAGAATACGGCATTGCCGCGCACTGGAAATACAAAGAAACTGGCGGTTCTAACACAACAGTTACCGGCGACGACGAAAAATTTACTTGGCTGCGACAACTCCTAGAATGGCAAAGCGACCTCAAAGACGATCGCGAATATTTACAAAGCATTAAGGACAACTTATTCGACGAAGATATTTACGTTTTTACTCCTAACGGAGACGTGATTGCTCTCAATAGCGGATCAACTCCCGTAGATTTTGCTTACCGCATTCACACAGAAATTGGCAATCACTGCACCGGTGCCAGAGTCAACGGGCGAATGGTAACACTAGACAAGGTTTTAAAGAACGGCGATATTGTAGAAATCTTGACCCAAAAAAATGGTCATCCGAGTTCCGACTGGCTGAACTTTGTCAAGACAAACGGAGCAAAAAACCGAATTCGCCAGTGGTTGAAGCGATCCCATCGAGATGAAAATCTTGCTCGCGGGCGGGAATTGCTGGAAAAAGAATTAGGTAAAAACGGCTTAGAATCTTTGCTGAAATCTGAACCCATGCAGTCGGTGGCTCAGCGCTGCAACTACCACAGCGTCGAAGATTTAATCGCCGGTTTGGGCTACGGCGAAGTCACCCTAAATCTCGTAGTAAATCGACTGCGAGATTTAGTAAAAGTGCAGCAAAAAATTGAAGCTGCTCCCGCCGGAAACCACGAATTGCCCCAGCTAATACCTGCATCGACGGCACCGAAACCAGTACCGAGTTCGTCTCCGAGCAAATCGCCGATCGCAGGTGTAGAGGGATTGCTCTACCATTTATCTGGCTGTTGCTGTCCGATTCCTGGGGAATCAATTATTGGAGTGGTGACTCGCACTCGCGGAATTTCGATTCACCGGCAAGGCTGTTCAAATGTTGAAAGCGTACCTGGGGATCGGTTGGTTCCTGTGAGTTGGAATTCCAGCAACCGCAATGAATCTCGACCCAACACTTATCCGGTTAACATTCAAATTGAAGCCCTCGATCGAGTGGGAGTTCTCAATGATGTTTTATCGCATTTGAAGGACAACCAAGTAAACGTCCGCAGCGCTCAAGTTAAAACCTATACCGGATTGCCGGCATTAATTGACTTGTGCATGGATATCCAGGATAAACAACAGTTCGAGCGCACTTGTATGCAAATTAAAAAGATGAGCGATATTTTGAATTTGCGGAGGCTGAGTGAAGGGACTTAAGAGAAAAGTCTTCCTATGGCAAAACTCAGCCTTCACTCGGTTATTCCTTCAGCAAAGCTGACCAACTATTTATTAATCCGGCTTCCTAAAGACGACAAATCTCAGTTTCTCGATCGAGGTGGTTACAGCATAGAAAACTGGCAACAGCTCGATCGAGATTTAAGAAGCCAGATACTTCCCCTGGAAGCGGAGCTAATGGAAAACACAAGATACGGTCAAAAGTACATGATTAAAGGCAGTTTAACTGGTCCAAACGGTACGATTTTACAAGTTAAAACCGTTTGGATCGTTACTCCATCCGAAACCAGATTTGTTAAATTAGTTCCTGATTGACAAGAGGTTAAGCCCCATGAAATTTAAACTATTTTCACAGGTAGCATTGCGAGAAGACATTCCTAAGTATGGCCTAAAAAAAGGTGAGACAGCAACTATCGTTGAACACTACCAGATGCCGGAAGGTGAAGAAGATGGTTATAGCTTAGAGGGTTTCAATGTCGAAGCAATTACCGTTGAAGTTGCCGAGTCCCAGATTGAAGCGATAAAAGCTCCTGTTTTGCAGCTTGGAAAATATTGATTACCATTCGCCTTCCACCAGCCTGCGATGAGAGCGACTCATCTTGCAAAGCAAAACTTGTTCTTCTTCAGAGAGAGGTGCTTCGCAAGCAGCATTAATTTTTTCTAACAGTTGTTGATTTTCGCGGCGGCGGATAAATTCTTCTAGGGCTATTTTAATCATATTTTGGCGGAGTTTAAGGCTTTGCAGCGCCCAACTTTTGCTGCAAAAACTCCTGGGCTACTTCTCCAGCTTCCTGCTGTTTCTTATCAACTTGATAATTGAGTCGTCGCATATCTTCCTCGGAGATTTTGCCGCCCAATTCTGCGAGGACTGGACGCAATTCCGGGTATTTTTCCAAAACTTGCGATCGCACAACCGGAACTGCTTCATAGGGCGGGAAATAGTTCTTGTCATCTTTGAGAACTACTAAACCCAAACTTTGAATCAAACCGTCCGTCGTATTACCAGCAATCACATCTACTTCTTTTTGTTGCAGCGCTTGATAAAGCAATCCTAACAGCAACTCCTTCGGTTCTTCTCGAAACTTAATCCCGTAAGTTTTAGCCAATCCGGGAAATCCATCTTCTCTCTCGTTAAATTCTGGGCCAAAACCAGCCCGGAGGTTAGGTGCAGCTTTCCCAAGTTGTGACAGAGTTTGTAAATTGAGTTTTTTGGCATCATCTCCCCGCACAATAATCGCAAAACTGTTATTAAATCCCAGCGGTTCCGTCCATTCTGCTTTAAACTGTTTGGGATATTCTTGTTTGAGGTAATCGAGGACTTTTTTGGGGTCAGAAATTGGTTTCTGTTTGAGCAGGTTGGCGTAAGCAGTCCCCGTGTATTCGACGTACAAATCGATTTTACCTGCTGTTAGGGATTGATGGCAAAGCGAACCTCCCAGATTCAGTTCTCGTTCTACTTTGATATCTGTTTTAGCTTCGATATGGCGTGCTAAAATTTCTGCGAGGATGACTTGTTCGGTAAAGTCTTTCGAGCAGATGACAACTTGCTTTTCGGGCTTAGAGGTACATCCTGCTACTGCAAGCAAGCAAAGCAGCCAGCAGGAATAGAAAAAAAAATCGTTCTTAGAGATTTTCATGACTTAACTCAAATTAAAAATCTACACTTAATACCTTATAAGTTATAGCATAAAGCCCAGATCGCAGACTTTTTCAAGAGGTCTAGGCTTTAACACCATCGCACTTTACCCGACTTTCCTTTTACTGTTGTAACATTTATTTATAGACATGGAGGACAAAAAATGGTAATCAGCGTCAGCGATATTATCCAGCAGCAGCGGCAATTTTTTGCAACTGGGAAAACTAAGGATGTCGATTTTCGGATCGAACAACTGAAAAAACTTAAAAGTGCGATCGAACTTAATCAATCACGAATAGTCGATGCTGTCAAGGCAGACCTGGGTCGGCCGGAATTCGAGGCTTATCTTGAAATCGCATCGATTGCCGAAGTTAATTATGCCCTCAAAAACCTCAAATCGTGGGTAAAGCCGAGAAAAGTGCCTGCTTCAATAGATCAATTCCCAGCATCGGCCCGCATTTACCCAGAACCTTTGGGCGTAGTGTTAATCATCGGGCCTTGGAATTACCCGTTTCAGTTAATGATATCACCTTTAGTCGGGGCGATCGCCGCCGGCAACTGTGCACTTCTCAAACCTTCGGAAATCGCCTCACACACCTCGGCAGTTGTCGCCGACATGATTACCAAAACCTTCGATCCCGCTTATGTAGCCGCCGTCGAAGGAGGCGTGGAAATCAGCCAACAATTACTAGCCGAAAAATTCGACCACATCTTCTTTACTGGAGGCACTAAAATCGGTCGAATTGTCATGGAAGCTGCCGCTAAACACCTGACACCTGTAACCTTGGAATTAGGTGGCAAAAGTCCTTGCATTGTAGACTCCGACATTCAGGTTGAATACACCGCCAAACGCATTGCGTGGGGCAAATTTCTCAATGCCGGACAAACTTGCATTGCTCCCGATTACCTATTAGTTGATAAAAAAGTTAAACCTGCTTTGATGACAGCAATTAAAACAGTCATTCACGAATTTTACGGCGACAATCCCCAAACAAGTCCCGACTATTCGCGGATTATCAACCAGCGGCAATTAGACCGTTTGAGTGCGTTTATCAAAGATGGAGAAATTGTCGTAGGTGGGGAAGTTAAGCCGGAGGATAGATATATTGCACCGACGGTTTTAGATCGTGTTTCCTGGGATTCGCCGGTGATGCAGGATGAGATTTTTGGGCCGATTTTGCCAGTTTTGGAGTATGATGATTTTGGAGAGGCGATCGCCCAAATCAACGCCCGTCCCAAACCCTTAGCTTTGTATTTGTTCTCGAAGGATAAAGAGAAACAAGAGCGAGTTTTGCGGGAAACTTCTTCGGGGGGAGTTTGTCTCAACGACACGGTTATGCAAGTGGGAGTAAAAGATTTACCTTTTGGCGGAGTTGGTGAAAGCGGCATCGGTAGCTATCACGCGAAAGCAAGTTTTGATACTTTTTGTCATTACAAAAGCGTGCTGCAAAAGTCATTTTTACTTGACTTAAAATGGCGGTACGCTCCCTATCTAGGTAAGTTGGATTTGATTAAGAAAATTATCGGTTGATCGCACTTGCAGGGGCGGCTTCACCAAGGTTTACAATCTCAGAAAGATAGCCAAATCAACCCGCCCCTTCCTGATATTATCGGTTTAAGCAATTCCACTGTGAACGATTATTTCCATGAATTTTAAATGATTGCTCATCTGTTTTTTGAACGATTTCGATCGCACTCTCTACGTCACTCCTAAATGACTGTTGCCCCGTCCAAAATAATTCAGATTAGAAATGTCTATAATATCTTTTAGCATCCGATCGCTAACACGCAATTTATGGAACCTTTAGCAAAAGAACGCTGTGCCGCCTGCCGCCCAAACTCTCCCCGCCTCACAGCTTACGAAATTGTCCAGCTAAAACCTCAAATTCCCGACTGGAATTTAATCGAAAAAAAGGGCATTCCCCAAATAGAACGCACCTACGAATTCCCGGATTTCAAAAGTGCGATCGCCTTTACAAACAGCGTCGGCGAAGCAGCAGAAACTGAAGGACATCACCCCGCACTGTTAACCGAGTGGGGAAAAGTTACCGTTACTTGGTGGACTCATGCGATTTCTGGACTGCATCGCAATGATTTTATTATGGCTGCGAAAACAGATGCGATCGCCAATCAATTCTCAAAATAAAATCCTACTTATAGCTCGATCGTAGTCTAAGAAAGCACCGCTCTGGGCACTGGTGAATGTTGATTGGCATTATTCAACAACTCCAGATTCAGTCGGTAGCCGACATTCCGTACAGTTTGAATCAGGCTCGGCTGTCGCGGGTCGATTTCGATTTTTTTACGCAGAGAGAGTACGTGAGTGTCGATCGTCCGGGGGTTATCAATAGCATCAGGCCAGGCCCTCCGCAGCAAATCCGAGCGCGACAGCGGCACTCCTCCAGCTTGAGCTAGCACGTACAGCAGGCTAAATTCCTGGGGAGTCAGCTCAATATGTTCGTCGTACAACCTGACTCGGCGCTGCACCAAATCAATTTTCAGCAGCCCGCACTCCAGCGTCGCCGGCGGTAGCATCGTGCGGTTGCGGCGCATCAGAGCTTCCACCCTGGCCATAAACTCTTGCATCCCAAACGGTTTAGTCAGGTAATCGTCTGCCCCCGCCTTCAAACCTTCAACAATATCGGATTCCGAATTCCGCGCCGACAGCATCAAAATCAGCGACTGCTGCTGCTGTTGCAGCCAGTTGCAAAATTCCAAACCGTCCCCATCCGGCAATTGGGCATCCAGAATGACTAGGGTTGGCTGGCGGCTGAAAAATATTTCCCTAGCGTGACTGATATCCGCTGACTGGTGCACCCAGTGACCGACTTGCTGTAGATGCCAGCCCAAGAGCGATCGCAGGTGCGGATTCCCTTCAACAATTGAAATACTTGCAGATTCCACAGAGGCGAGCTTCCCATATCACTAATTGCTACAAGGTTAACAGAGCTTTTGTCAAGCTTTTGTAACCATCGCTACTCAAGCATTAGCTGCGTTTAAAGCAGCGGACATACCTAGGGTACGAATTTTAAAGATTAGGTTAATTTGGCAGAGTCAGCCTGCAGAAAGGTGAAATCATTCTGGCGGTAAGCTTACAATGAAAATAAGACAGTGTAAAGCCGATCGATCCCATGCCCCAACCGCCTGCTAAAAGCGATCCCCCCGACCCAGCCCCCATTCCCAGGAGGTTGACAAATCGCGCCAGTGAAACTAGAATTCCTCCAACCGTTCGCTCGGTAGCCGGAACACTCAGCCACTTTGACCGTCAAATTCAGCCACATCCCGACTCCATTAAACGCACAGCGAATTATCTAGGTGCGCGCAAAAAGTCGAGCAACTGCATTGCAACGAGTGAAATTTTTTATGGAGGGTAGCCTGTTGAGCAGGGTAAAAACTTTTATTTAGAAATAGCCTCAAGCTGAGCCACTCAGCATCAATCGAGGCCGTTCCTAAATCCCGCCGTCATTATACAAACCACAAAGGATTTCAAGCTCATACCATGCTACAAGACACCCAAACAATCCGGCACTACCAAAAACTCACCGACGCCCTCGTCGAAATGTGGAATAGAGGTTATCGCTTCGATGACCTGCGGCTTTACTTAGACGGCTATTTAGCAGCCCTGCGGCATTCCAACGGCCTGGAACCCTATCTGATTCACAGACTAGAGGAAGAAGCAGCGCGTTACATTCACGACCCCTCCAATTTTGCAATGCCACAGACACAGACACAGGCTGAATCAGACTACTATTAAATAGCAAATTCGGTTTGATAAACCCTTGATGATTTGGGAATTGGGAATTGGGAATTGGGAATTGGGAATTGGGAATTGGGAATTGGGAATTGGCAATTTTAACGGGTTCCCTGGCTATGCCTCGGAACCGATGTCCACAGGCTCGGTCTCGCTTTGGGAGCCTAAAAATTCGATGCCTAGCCGACTGCATTGCGTTCCTAGGCTTTGCCTGGACATAAGTAATTAAGTAAATTAACTTAATTCAACGTAAAACCCGATTGCTGTTATTTCCCCGACTTCTTTAAGAAGTCGGGGATATGTTTTTTCTGTCTAATTTAAGAAGCCAAAGCCACTTCTACAACTTCTTGCAATTCGCCCTTTTGATACATCTCGATCATAATATCCGAGCCGCCAATAAACTCGCCGTTGATATAAACTTGGGGAATTGTCGGCCAGTTGGAATACTCTTTAACGCCTTGACGAATTTCCTGGTCTGCCAAAACATCAACAGTTTCGTAAGGCACTCCCAAAGTATTGAGAATTTGCACCACAGTATTAGAAAAACCACACTGGGGCATTAACTTATTGCCCTTCATAAACACCATGATTTTGTTTTGCTTAACCAACTCGTCAATTCTTTCATGTGCTGCTGTAGTCATGGTAGCTCCTAATATTGTTTGAAAATTTTTAAACGTTGACTGACGCAGAAACCGCGTTTTTTACGAAAATCTTTCGTTACAGCCATAGATTCCGGTTAAAAAACCCGGTTTCTTTGGTTTTTGTGCGTAATTGCAGCAGTTGTATTTCAAGCAACTATTGACAGAAGCACAAACTTGTGATACCCAATTGCCGCTCAACAATTAAGCAACTTGACTTTTCGCTTCCCATTCTGCGGGAGTTAAGGTTTCCAAGCCCAAAGCGTGGATAGCTTCACTAGCCATTGCCTGTTTGAGAGCGCCGTAGACCATTTGGTGCTGCTGTACTCGGCTTTTTCCTTCAAAGGCTGCAGAGACGACTCTCGCCTGGTAGTGGTCACCGCCACCCGTCAAATCGTCAACTTGTATTTTAGCGTCGGGCAACCCTGCCTTAATCATTTCTGCTACTTGAGACGGTGTAACCATTGGTTTCTCTGATAAACGGCTGTAATTTAGATTTGAGGGAAACTATTTTGTCGATGAGCTCGGTTGAGCGCTGGCCGGCCGGGGAAAGGGCGAATCCACAAAACCCAATTCTAGTAACTGCTGGTAAGCTTTCTTGCCCAAGTCGCGAGTTGGCTGCTGCGATCGAATAATCTGAATCAGCAGGGGCACAGCCAGTTCGGGCTTATTTTGCGCCCGGTGTACCAACGCCAGTCGGTAGGTAGCTTCGTCGCGCATTTGGGCTGTTTCTACAGCTTTGGTGCGGTGGCTTTCGGCCAAGCGGATGTCAATTCCGGCAAAACTGCTACCCAGTTGTTGGTAGAAGTTGGACAGTTGATTGAAAATTTGGCGGGATTCTTGGAGTTTTTGAGTAGCCAGTGCGTAATTCTGATTGGAAATAGCACTGCTGGCTTCTGTCATCAAACGCTGGCCTCCTGGGACGCTCAGCAGACTGCTGTCTTGCGTCAGAGGGCGAAGATTGTTGGGGTCTGTGGGGTCGTCGGCGGGTTCGACTTGGGGTTGGTTCTCTGGCCCAGAAGGTTGTTGTGCTTGGACTGGGAGCGGTTGCAACAGGGTAAAAGCTGCGATCGCCCCGATCGTAATCCGGGCAGTGGAGCGAAGCCAACAAACAGTTCCAGAGTATACCATGAAATTACTTTGCGCCTGTGCGCTTTAAAAAAATATTTAGCTTGAGCCGATCTTACCATTGGCGATCGCAACCGGCTAAGTGTAAACCAAATTTGTTGAAATGTCAAAGGGTGCGCGATCGGGCAAAAGGCTCTTTAGGAAAAATTCAAGTAGAGACTTGACAGAAAGTTCTCATTGTGAGAACATGGAGGTGTCGTGTAAAAAACGGTACTGGAATGAGACTAATTTCCAAGAAAAATCTGGAGAGTGCTATCGAATCCTACTCCGACGATGCCAAGGCTGCGATCGCAGTCTGGCGCAAGGCCATCAAAGACAACGATTGGGAATCACTAGAAGAGATTCGACAGGGATATTCCAAATCGGTCGATCAAGTCTGTGGATATACCATATTTAATATTAAAGGCAATCAGTATAGATTAATCGTAAAAATCAACTATACCGCCAAAATTATATATTTTAAAAAATTTTTAACCCATACCGAGTATGAGAAAATCAAGTGGAATGATGAAGATGAAGTTAAATATAAAATAGGTTAACTCCCACTAAAATCATCGGGGAAACCTTACAGATTCCCTGATGTATTCAATCAATCAAAAACATTTACTCTAAACGTCAAAATCATGATACCGAGAAACAAACACCCACCTTCTACTTGAGAACCATGTCTAAGTAAGCAAGCAAAGGAATGAGAAATGAACATCACAATTGAAAAAACAGCTTACGGTCAACTGCTGGCTAAATCTCAGCCTAAGCCAATCCTGAACGAAGAAGATAATGATCTTGCCCTCGCAGAAGTCGATTTTCTGATGTCTAAAGAAGAATTAACAGTAGAAGAAGAAACTTTACTGAGTCTCTGGGGGCTGTTGATCGAAGAATACGAATCAAAATATTACCCAGATCCAGAAGTGAGTCCCCAGGATGTTCTATTGCATTTCATGGAAGTGCGCGAACTCAAACAAGCCGATTTAGTGGGCGTGATTGGTTCCAAAGGAGTAGTCTCTGAGGTGGTTAATGGGAAACGGGCGATTAGCAAGGCGCAAGCTAAGGCGCTGGGAGAATTTTTTAATGTTAATCCTAGCGTGTTTATTTGAGCGTGTTTATCTGAAAAACTTGCTGATCTCGAAAAAGACTCGGCGGTTGAAACCGCTAGCAACGCGATCGCACAAACTCAGCCCGACGCAGACTGATGGAAAAACTACCGCTGTTAGTTACAGCTTCAAACCCCGCATGGTAGAAACATCCCTAATAGTTTATAAATATGTTTGGTTAAACTGCATCAAAGTCAAACAGGAACATTTCTGATGGTACAACCAAGCAAACCCACCTCCGACACTCTTCAAAATTATCAAGGTATCGGAGTCCCAGATGAAAGTCTGGCAGTGATTTTGCAGCGTGGCGGCGACGAATTGCTGCTGTCAAAAGCGGACGATCGCTTTACAGTCCGCCCCTCATCAACAGCATCAGCCTCAAACGATTGGGCTGCAACAACTGGGGCCAAACTCAACCGCCGCATCGGCCAAAGCAATCTCGATGAATATCTCGTTGCGCCCTCTAGCCTAGAAGCAGCAATGCAAGCAGCCCGCGCCAGCGATGCCGTAGCTTTTGCCAGCCACGTCTATTGCCCCGCGAACAATCCGAGTACATTCTTTTATTTAACCGACCAAATTACGATTCAATTTGGCGAACAAGTAGACGAAAAATCGCGAAAGGCGATCGCCAATGCAGCAGCTTTAAAAATAGTCCGGCCAGTAGAAGGAATTGCTAACACCTTCGTCTGCGAAGTCACCAAACAAGCAACAGAAAACCCGGTCAAAATTGCCAACCGCCTGACAAGATATCCAGAAGTTCTCGTAGCGGAACCCAACATTGTAGTAGAGACGCAGCAGCATTACACGCCCCGCGATCCGCTTTATCCCAAACAGTGGTATCTCAATAACAAAGGCGGCAACCAACTTGTCGGCGGTGCTCAAATTTATGCCGAACCAGCTTGGGACATGACTCGCGGAGTTCGATCGATCGTAATTGCCATCGCCGACGATTCAGTTGACATCACCCACCCAGATTTTCAAGGCCAAGGCAAAATCGTCTCACCCATCGATTTCAAAGAGGGCGACACTTCCCCGATGCCAGTCGCCGACTCAGACAACCACGGCACAAGTTGTGCCGGCGTCGCCGTTGCTGAAGAAAACGGCAAAGGCATTGTCGGCGTCGCCCCCGGCTGCGCCCTGATGCCCATCCGTACCACGGGTTTTCTCGATGACAATTCTGTCGAAAAAATATTTAATTGGGCGATCGAAAAAGGTGCCGCCGTCATTTCTTGCAGTTGGGGGCCTTCAGCCGTTTACTATCCCCTTTCCCTGCGGCAGAGTGCAGTCATCACCAAAGCAGCAACCCAAGGGCGGGGCGGCAGAGGCTGCGTTATTCTGTTCGCTGCAGGGAATGCCAACCGCCCAGTCAACGGCACAATTAACGAGAAAGGCTGGCCCAACAACGTCGTGGAGGGTCAAACTAGATGGCTAAACGGATTTGCCGTTCACCCCGACGTAATTGCCGTCACCGCTTCCACTTCCCTCAACAAAAAAGCAGCCTACAGCAATTGGGGTTCCAGCATCTCGGTTTGCGCCCCCAGCAACAACGCGCCGCCGGGAACTTGGTTGCCCGAAACCGGATTTATCGGCACGCCGCCGGAGGTGACGCAGTATTTGCCCGGTTTGGGGGTGTTTACTGCCGATCGAGTGGGCGATCGGGGCTACGACTGGGGGGACTATACTGATACTTTTGGCGGTACTTCCAGCGCCACTCCAGTAGTCGCTGGGGTTGCAGGGTTGATACTTTCGGCTAACCCCCGTTTAACGGCGCGGGAGGTGCGGGGAATTCTCGAACAAACTGCTGAAAAAATTGTCGATCCCGATCCCGATCCCCAGTTGGGCAATCGCATGGGAAATTACGATCCTAACAACGGTCGCAGCGATTGGTTTGGTTACGGGAAAGTGAATGCTTTTAAAGCTGTGCAAGCTGCGGTGAGAAAGGGCGGCGGCAATCCGAATATCGGCGGTGCGGTGTTCAGCGATATTTCTGGACATTGGGCACAGAAGTTTATTGAAGCTTTGGCTGCGGCGAATATAATTAGCGGTTTTCCTGACGGTTCTTTTAGGCCTGATGACAGTTTAAACCGTGCTCAATATGCGGCGCTGTTGGTGAGTGCGTTTAGTCCGATTCCCAGGGTGCCGGCTACAAATTTTATTGATGTTTCTGCTAGTTTTTGGGCGAGAAGTGCGATCGAACGGGCCAATCGGGGGGGCTTTTTGGCGGGGTTTCCGGGGTTGAAGTTCGGCCCGAATCAGAATTTAACTAAGGCTGATGCGATCGTGTCTTTGGTTAACGGTTTGGAACTTAAGGGCGGCAATCCTGATTCTTTGAAAGTTTACACCGATCGTTCTCAAATTCCTAATTATGCTTTGAGTGCGATCGGCACAGCAACTGCTTTGAAGATTGTGGTTAATTATCCTTCCCGCGATTGGCTTTCGCCGCAGCGGGATATTACCCGCGCTGAGATTTCGGCTTTGATTTACCAGACTTTGGTGGCGATTAATCGGGCAAAGCCGATCGATTCTCCTTACATTGTCTAATGGCAATAGGTTCGTAGTGAGGACTGAAGTCCTCTTCCCCGCGAGGGGACAAGCAGCAACCAGTACGACACGGATAAACACGGATACACGGAGGATAGCCAAATTAG
>NZ_JAUBTK010000095.1:0-6913 GCF_036702455.1 Microcoleus sp. D2_18a_D3 | reverse complement strand
ATAGCCAAATTAGCCAATTAGCTAAACCTCAGACGAGTCAAACCATCCGTGTATCCGTGTCAAAATCCGTGTTGTGCAGTGCTTTCCAGAGAAAAAATTTTTCTGTCTGGGTGAATTTTTTGGGTGCTATGCCAAAATAAGGAAAAAAGCATCTCAACAATTGGATAGAAAAAAATGAGCGAAAAGATTCAGGCGCCACATGAAGACCTAACTTATCGGATCATAGGTGCAGGTATGGCCGTTCACAGACAGCTTGGGCCGGGTTACAAAGAAGCAATTTATCAGGAAAAACTCGAACAACAACTGACAAAAGAGGGAATCGGTTTTGAGCCACAAAAACACCTTCCCGTTTACTACAACGAGCAGTTACTTGGTTTGTACATTCCAGATTTTATTATTGAAAACAAAGTTATTCTGGAAATCAAAGCCTTCGCTACACTTCATAAAAAGTATTTGGGACAAGTCATTACTTACCTGAATCACACGGCTTTACCAATTGGTTTATTAATGAATTTTGGTGACAGAAGACTGCTATCGCGACGTGTATTTCCCTCACCTCAAGCTACTGAGTTTCGCGACAACCATCAGTGGATATTTGTCCCTGACTGGCTGCAAGCTCAAAAACGAAGTCAAGAAGAGACTCCGTTTTAGAGCCAGATTGCGCTAATCAGTGGCAAATAGTAAGATGATTCAATTCATCCGTGTATCCGTGTCAAAATCCGTGTCGTGCTCCGTCTCAAAATCACTGTCCTGCTTACACTAACTTACCCTCTAAAATCTCCCAAAGCCTTCAATGCAAACTGTGGCAAAGCCAACATCCTGCGCCACCGCCAAGGTTCTTGATAAAGCCGATACAACCATTCTAAATGATTGTCGCAAAACCAAGCCGGCGCGCGGGTTTTTGTTCCCGCCCAAATATCGAAACTGCCGCCAACTCCCACCCAAATTGACTGAGGGCAAAGGTGTCGGTGTTCGGCAATCCAAAATTCTTGGCGTGGCACTCCCAAGCCTACAAAAATCAGTTTGGGCTGCATTTTTTTGAGGCTTTCACGGAAGTCTTTTTCTTCCTCTGCAGAAAGATAACCGTGTTGAGAAGCAACCGACAATCCGTTAACTTTTTGCTGCCAACTTTCCGCCGCCTTCGCCGTCACTCCGGGCGCACCTCCAAAGAAAAATACTGGTTCCGAATCAGGCAATTTTCCCGCTTGTTGCAGCAGCGATTCTGCTAATTCAATCCCCGGATAGCGCTGTGCCGGTTTGCCACGCAGCCGCAAGTACAGCACCACTCCCGAACCGTCGGGAATCACCAGTTCCGCTTTGCGGATTACATCTGCTAAAGCCTGATTTTGCTCGGCTTGCATCGCCATTTCAGCATTCAAAGTCACCACATGACTTCCTAACCCTTGATGCAGGCGCTGCATCAGCCAACCTGCATAATCATCTAATATGTGAACTGGTAGTCCCAGCACTGAAAATTGCGGGCGCGATCCATCCATATTTTTTTCTTTGAGATTCCTACACACCTAGTTATTTAAATTAGCTGAGATTGGCGATCGACGCTAGACCAGTTTTGGTCGCAAAAAACCCGGTTTGTGCCACCAAAAGTCTGTTAAGTCATCGTTCGGTGGCCCAGAAACCGGTTTTTTTGTAAGCGACGGGTCGCGCAAGTTCATTAGACTTTGCCAGCCAAGTGCGATCGAGCATTAGCGTTCGATTTTTTTGACAGAGCCGTCGGCGTACCATTCCATCGGTACTAGCTCAATTTTACCATTAATTTTCACTGTAGAGTAGACAACTTTCACGAAAGGAACGCTGTTGTTATTGTGGTTTTGGGTAGACATGGCAATTACCTTTTTGTGTTTGGATAACTTGAGAAATAATCTAATCTCTGATATATTTAAAAGTCTATTCACCGCAAATCTACTCGCATCAGGAAAAAGCAGGAAAACGAAATGGCGATCGCAACAACTCAGCGGCAAACCAGCTTAGATTATTACTACCAGCAAATCAAAAACATTATCCTCAAGCGCCAAAATCCAATTACTGGTTTGCTACCGGCGAGTACAGCCGTTAACGCCCACGGCGACTACACCGATGCCTGGGTGCGGGATAACGTGTACAGCATTCTCGCGGTTTGGGGTTTGGGTTTAGCTTACCGCAAAATTGATGGCGATCAGGGCAGAACATTTGAACTCGAACACAGCACAGTCAAACTGATGCGCGGCTTGCTGTTTGCGATGATGCAACAATCGAGCAAAGTAGAACATTTTAAAAATACTCAGTCGCCCCTAGATGCCCTGCACGCTAAATACAATACTCAAACTGGAAGTATTGTTGTAGGTGATGACAAGTGGGGACATTTACAGTTAGACGCTACATCTATATTCTTATTAATTCTTGCTCAAATGACGGCTTCCGGGCTGCACGTAATTTTTACAATTGATGAAGTCAATTTCGTGCAAAATTTAGTTTACTACATCGGTAGAGCCTACCGCACGCCGGATTACGGAATTTGGGAAAGAGGTCATAAAATCAATCGAGGCAATGCAGAATTGAACGCCAGTTCTGTTGGCATGGCTAAAGCAGCGCTGGAAGCAATAAATGGGTTGGATTTGTTCGGGATTAAAGGCTCTCAAGCATCGGTGATTCACGTTTTGCCCGACGAAATTGCCAGAAGTCGCATAACTTTGGAATCGCTTTTGCCTCGCGAATCTAGCTCAAAAGAAGTAGATGCCGCTTTATTGAGTGTGATTAGTTTTCCGGCTTTTGCTGTTGAAGATCGAGAATTAATAGAACGGACTCGCAATAAGATAATTGACAAATTGCAAGGAAATTACGGCTGCAAGCGGTTTCTGCGGGACGGACACCAAACAGTCTTGGAAGATGCCGATCGCCTGCACTACGAACCCACAGAATTAAGGCAGTTCGAGCACATTGAATGCGAGTGGCCGCTATTTTTCACTTATTTGCTCTTGGACGGCATATTTCAGGGCAATCAAGCTCAAGTGCAGGAGTACCAGCAGCGTTTGGAATCTCTAGCAGTCGATCGCTCTGGTTTGCCGCTGCTACCCGAATTGTACTACGTCCCCGCCGAAAATATAGAAGCAGAAAAGCTAAATCCCCGCAGCCAGCAGCGCTTACCCAATGAAAATATTCCCCTCGTTTGGGCGCAAAGTTTGTATTTTCTCGGTCAATTGCTGAACGAAGGATTAATCGCAGTTGGGGACATCGACCCGCTGGGAAGGCACCTCTCAGTGGGCCAACAGAGAGAACCTTTAGTGCAAATTGCACTGTTAGCTGAAGACGAAGATTTGCAAGCAGAATTAGCCGCTAACGGCATTGCCGCCCAAACCCCAAAACAGGTAGAACCCATTCAAGTCCGCCAGACTAAAGAATTATCAGCTATTTACACGCAAATTGGACGCAACGACCAATTAGGCTTAACCGGCCGCCCCGTGCGCCGTTTGCGGAGTTTAACAACTTCTCGGGTGTTTAAAATTCGCGAAGAGGCGATCGTATTTCTCCCCTCATTTTTGAACAGACAAGAGTTTTACCTAACTTTAGATTACCATTTTTTAGTAGCTCAAATCAAGAGCGAAATAGCTCACATTCACCGCCACTGGTATCAGTTGGGACGCCCTACGGTAACGCTGATGCTGACTCACACGATGCTGGAAACCGGCCGGGAAGCGTTGTTAGAATTAATGAAGGAATTCCGGGATGGACACTGTAACAACACGCCAGTTAAACTCGGAAATCTTAAGCAGTTCATGCTGACTGCTGGAACCGAAAGAATTGATTTCATGCACGATTTTGAATTTACCGAATCTCCGGTGACAGGTGCAGTAGAAACGCGCAGATATCTAACTTACAATCCTGAAAAAACTTGGCCTTTAGGTCACACGCAAGAATTTAAATTAGAGTGCGAAACTAATACTCAATTCTTGCTAAATAGCCTGCAAAACTCCCAAAATTTGTACGAACAAATAGAGTTGCTGCACACCTTAGTTCGTCTCAGGGGATTAAATTTTGATACAGGATTTGGCGGTGCGGAAGAAACAGTTAAAGTTGTGGATTTGCTCAACGAAGTTTATACAAAAGCTGGAGAAAGTTCGCAATCAAAAATCCAATGGGCAGTCATCCGCCATGCTGCAGGTTTGCTAGACAAAGTTGATATCAGCTTGTCGGATGCGGTGACAGATATTTTGGTGCGGCAAAAACAAATTGCTGTGGGGAAAGCCTACAGCGAAGATTCGATAATTTCGCGGCCAGGTTCTTACACGGAAGTGATGGACAAAATTCGCCAATTCTGCGGAGAAGATATTCGCGATCGAGTTCTCACCCAAGAAATTCTAATTTACCTCAGCGTCCTAATTAAAGCAGAACCGCAATTATTTAAAGGTCTGCTGACACTGAGAGTTAGCTACTTTATTCTGCTGTTAACAAGCGAGTTGGCGCGCGAATTGGGAGTTACGCAAAATGAAGCTTACGAACATTTAATGCAGCTAAGTCCCTTTGAAATCAAAAATCGCCTGCGCCAAGTGTTGACAGAATACGAGGAAATGAATCAAATCCTCAAACAGCAAGAATCCCTGCGCGTCAAACAGCAGGAAAAAGATATTGAATGGGTAGTAGCGCCAGTTTCCGAAGAACCGCAAATGCTTGCGGGAGGATGGCGACGGAAGCGGCAAATGGAAGGTGCAGTCAATCGCGTACCGAAGGATTTTTATCCGAGTGTTTGGGGACTGCTGCGGCACTGCAAAGGCTTGATAATTGGCGACAAATTAGAGCGGCGCAATCGGTTAGATAGCCATATTATATTATCGGAAATGACGCCGGGCGAAAAGAATTTCGCGCTACAAATCGAGCATTTGCTGAATAAAATAGTCGCCCCGGAATACCGACAAGTCAATATTGAGGCGCTGATGGAGTTGGCGGCGATCGCCCAGCGTAACCCAGATTTGCAAGTAGAAGAATACATCGTTTTAGATGTATTAGTCGGTCACGCGGTGCGGCTGAATTGGCTGGGTAAACACCAGGAAAGATCGGATAAATACGACGAAGATAAAGCGGCGGCTTGGCAAGCTTTTTACAATACTTCGCCTTACGTTTGCGCGAGTCACGTACTCGATGCTTTCCGGTTCTTGACGAAGTTTGGATAGATTGAGTGCGGGTGGTTAATACAAGTCTTGATCAACTTGTTTGTAGTAAGGACTTCAGTCCTTTTTTTGCCAACTCATCACTAAGGATTAAAGTCCTTACTACAAACCTATTCCACTTTTCCAAAAACTCAAGTAAACTGAATATTCGCAGTAAAATAATGTCAGCTATTAGCTCAATTACACGCGCCATCATCAAAGCATACTTAGAAGTTTTCATCGAAAACCTTGTCAATCAATACAGAGGACGGCTAATACCGAAACTTGATATTCCAGCAGCATATTTATCATGCAAATCTTCTAAAGGTCAATTGAAACCGTTTCAGGCTGCTATTATGCCCTCAGAGTTGCTGCGGATTAACGAGTTTGAAAGAGGTTTCAGCAGCAGCTTGGGCACAACTTATGAAGAATGTGCAAAACTCATTGCTTTGGAACATCACCAAGAAGCAAGCAGAAGCTATGAAATTTCTGGCGAAGTTAGCATAGAGGCTATCCATGAAATTGAGCGTCAGATAGCGCTATTTGAGCAGTCAGCAGACAAAAATGAAAATAAACCTGCTTTTGAAGAAATGATAGAAGCTGTTCTTGAGGCTCAAAAAACTAACCATTTAGTTACGCGATCGGTCAAAGTCAAAGCAGATTTGTACGTGCTATCTCATGACGGGAGAAAATTTTTCTTTGAAATTAAAGGATCGAAACCCAACAAAGGACAATGCTTGGAGGTAATTCAACGACTGCTGAGATATCATTTACTGTGCGGACTGTCTCGGCCCGATGCTCAATCTTATTATGCTATGGCTTACAATCCTTACGGGCCAAATCGTTCAGATTTTCAATGGCCAGTGGCAAGGAAGTACACGCCCTTTGAACAAGCTGTCATTATGGGACATGAGTTTTGGAATATTATAGGGGGAGAGACTGCTTACGAAGAACTTTTGGATATATATCAAGAAGTTGGGCGGGAGAAGGGTAAGTATATGCTTGATGCTCTTGCTTTTGGATTTTAGTAAAGTACGAATTTCTTCTCAGCTTTCTCTTTTCATTTAAGTAATATTTAAAGCAGAGTCTAGGAGAAATAAAAGTGTCAGAGCAACTTCATGAATTATTAGCATTTGTTTTAGAAAAAGAAGTAGGAGTGCCAGCCAGAAAGTCTCGATCTTTCGCCAGTCACTTTGCGGAGTTAGAAGAATTTATTAACTTAGAAGCCGCAACACTCAGAAACGGCATCAGCAGCATATCTGGCAAAACAGCGCTCAGATTTACTCCCGATGAGATTGAACGCATTTTAGCATTTATATCTTCAGGCAAGCTTTCGCTGCAACTTACTATCGCTGAAAATTTTTTAGCCAGCATTTGTCGGGATTTTACTGGGCGACAGCTAGTTATGGTGGAAAATCTGACTTTAGGGAAAATTCATCCCAACCCATTTTTAATCAGGGCGTTAAATCTGGACACTCCAGAAGAAGTTGTCAGGCTTAATGTTTATATGACGGCTACTAGGTCTATTGTCACATCAATGGGATTTTTTATTCAAAAACTATTGATATCTTGCTCTGAAAGTGCAGAAAGTCCACCGGAAGAGTCAGGATGGGAGGCAATTAAAACTACCAGTGATGGCGAGAAATGCTGGATACAGGTAAAAAGTGGCCCGAATGATATGGATAAAGACCAGATAGTATATAGGACTTACGCATTGACAAAAAACATTATCTATGTATTCTAGACTCTAACATCATTGCTAAGGTTCGCCAAAA
>NZ_JAUBTK010000094.1:0-28606 GCF_036702455.1 Microcoleus sp. D2_18a_D3 | reverse complement strand
AACGATGCAGCCCAAAATCTCAATTCAATTGTCTAAAGGGTGCTCAGTGTTTTGGGCTAGCAGATTAGCAATTGATATAGCCTTTCGAGCTCTCATATGAGGTACTCATGGGCAAATGGCTAATGGCATAGGGCTAATGGCATACCTCACCACGCTTGAGAACCGCTATAGCATTGAGTCTTGAATTGATCGGGCAGCCCTCCCAGCTTGTCCAACCTCTGGCATCCAAGTCAACACGATCGCACGCGAGTGCATCACCAAAGCCAGGGCGATCGAATTTCTGCCGTTAAACAAATCCTTCGCAGTAACGGACGATCGAACTAACACCCGCCCGAACCGCATTTCCTAGACCAACAGCACCGAACCCAGCACCAGCGTCACTACTATTTCTATAAGTTCAGAATACGATCGCTTAACTCGGTTTTAACTGACATCTTGCAGCAATATCAATAAGAGGATTTTTCGTGGGGTCGGGCGGGTTTATAGAACCTATTTGCAAGCTTTAAGGCTGTTGGCGAACCCGCCCCTACGGCTAATTGAGAATGGTGCAATATCTCGGTTTTAACTCACATCTTGCACCATTCTCAATTACTTGTTTAGGAACAGGCTTTTCGGCCTGTTCCACAAGAAAATTCATTCTTTGTGGAACGGGCCGGAGAGCCCGTTCTTGACAATGGTGCAAGATATCAGTTTTAACACGCTTTGCGATCGATAACTCCTGACTCCTGCTCAATAATGAATCCGTGTATCCGTGACTTCCGTGTCGTGCCTTTCTTCAACCACACCTAAAACTTGCCAAATGTCAAGGGATTCGATCGACTTTTCCCCATCTTAGCCACCAAGTCCCAAACAAGATGTAGCGCCGGAAAAAATCCCCCAAATTTTTTGCCACAAACGGCCACATCGGTTGTAATATAGATGTAAGTCACAGCCCGTTAAAGTAATCAACCCACAATTAAGCCGCTCAATATATTCACGCTCCAACGAGCGATGAGTTGTATTGAGCGTGCCTATTAAGGAGCGCTCAAAGCTCCTCACACACCCCCAATATTCAGGAAGAATAATGCCATCAAGATCCGCCAACGATGTAGACGTAGCAGAGCAATATTGGCACTACCTAGAAGTATCCAAGGTTGCAACAATCTTAGAAACCAACCTGGAAAGCGGTTTAGAACCGACAGAAGCCAACCATCGCCAACAGAAATTCGGGCCCAACGAACTAACGGTTAAAGCAGGGAAACCAGCCTGGTTAAAATTTATCCTGCAATTTAACCAACCCCTCCTGATCATCTTGCTGAGTGCAGGTTTAATCAAAGCAGTGATCGGAGAATGGCTCAACGCTAGCGTAATTTGGGGCGTAACAACCACCAACGCTACTATTAGTTTCATCCAAGAAGCTGGAGCCGAGAAAAAAATTGAAGCCCTAGCCCAAGCTGTCACCACCGAAGCCACAGTCATTCGGGGTGGCAAAAAATTAAGAATTCCCTCCAAAGAACTCGTTGTCGGGGACTTAGTAACCCTGACTTCCGGCGACAAAGTACCGGCAGACTTGCGCTTAGTGAAAGTGCGCGACTTGCAAATCGACGAATCGGGACTCACCGGGGAATCAGTTGCTGTCGAAAAAGAATTAGGACAATCTGGAGACTTGGTTCTGCCACAAGAAACGCCACTAGCAGAACGGGATAACATGGCCTATGCCGGCAGTTTTGTCACTTTTGGCCAAGCTAGCGGCATCGTAATTGCGATCGCCAATAAAACCGAAACCGGCAAAATCTCCCAACTATTAGATCGGCACATCGATCTCACCACCCCCTTAACCCGCAAATTCAACCAATTCAGTCAAAACTGGCTGTTATTCGTGCTGGGAATGGCAACCTTGACCTTCGCAGTCAGATTGGGCAGACCTGTCCCAGAGGGGGTTTCAGCCTTTAAAGAAGCAGTCGAACCCGCAGTCGCCCTGATTGTCGGCGCAATTCCCGAAGGCTTACCCGCCGTCATCACCGTCACCCTAGCCGTAGGCGTTTCCCGGATGGCAAATCGCCACGCGATCGTCCGCAAATTGCCCGCAGTGGAAACCCTCGGCGGCGCTACCGTCATCTGTTCCGACAAAACCGGAACTTTGACGGAAAACGAAATGACGGTGCAAGAAATCTATTCTGGCGGCGAATCCTACTCGGTTACGGGTACGGGATACAGCCCCGAAGGTGAAATTCAACTCAACCAACTGCCAATTACTGTCAGCCAAACTCCAACTTTGCAAGAATGTTTGCAAGCTGGACTCCTTTGCAACGACTCTCACCTGGAATTCAAAGACGATAATTGGATTGTCGTCGGAGATCCGACAGAGGGAGCGTTAATTGCTGCGGGCAAAAAAGCTGATTTGAGCCAGCAAATTTTGTCCAAGTCAATGCAGCGGCTGGATTCAATTCCCTTTGAATCTCAGTTTCAATACATGGCGACGCTGCACCGAACTCCCAGTGGCAAAATTTTGTACGTCAAAGGTTCAGTAGAATCCATTCTCGGCCGCTGCGGTTCCAGTCTCGATACCCAAGGAAATCCGGTAGAAGTCGATCGCGAACAAATCCACCACCAAGTCGATGAAATGGCAAAGCAAGGCTTGCGCGTCTTGGCTTTAGCGAAAAAGACAGTACCCCAAAGCCAAAATTCCGTCGATCACTCGGATTTGGAGTCAGGGCTGATTTTCTTGGGACTCCAAGGCATGATTGACCCGCCGCGGGCTGAGGCGATCGCAGCCGTCCAAGCTTGTCAAACCGCCGGCATCCAAGTCAAAATGATTACCGGCGACCACATCGCTACAGCCAAGGCGATCGCCCGCCGCATGGGATTCCGCAAAACTAAACACCACAGGGAACTTGTAGCCTACACCGGTGCTCAACTCGCCGCCATGAGCAAGCAGGAACTCGGCGAAGCCGTAGAAGCCGGCTCAGTTTTTGCCCGCGTCGCCCCAGAACAAAAACTCCGCCTCGTAGAAGCTTTGCAAAATCAAGGCGAAATCGTGGCGATGACGGGAGACGGCGTTAACGACGCGCCGGCGCTGAAACAAGCGGATATCGGTATTGCGATGGGCAGCGGTACTGAGGTTTCTAAGGAAGCCGCCGACATGATTCTTACCGATGATAACTTTGCGTCGATCGAATCTGCTGTCGAAGAAGGGCGATCGGTTTACAAAAATCTGCTCAAAGCAATCAGCTTCATTCTCCCAGTCAACGGCGGAGAATCGATGACAATTTTGCTCAGCACCCTCCTAGGTCGAGAATTGCCGATTTTGTCGCTACAAATTCTCTGGCTGAATATGCTCAACTCGATCACCATGACTGTGCCTCTGGCTTTCGAGCCCAAGTCAGCGGGAGTCATGAAACAGCAGCCCCGACCGGTAAACGAACCTTTCCTCACCGGAAATCGGATCAAGCGGATCATCGCTATTTCTCTTTACAACTGGACTCTGATTTTCGGAATGTTTGAATGGGTACGCCAAGCTCCTTGGGGAACCTTGGAACTGGCCCGCACGATGGCGATTCAAGCTTTGGTAATGGGGAGAATTTTTTACCTGTTGAGTCTCAGCCAGTTGTTGCCTTCTTTGATTGCTAAGTTTAGCGGTTCTAAGGAAGAAGTTAGCGGCGCTCCCGCCCTCGGTGTGGGAATTGTCCTGGCGGTGATTTTGCAGATCATCTTTGCTAACTCTCCGTTTGTCAATCGCATATTTGAGACGGCTCCGATGAATCTGGATCAGTGGTTGATTTGCTTCGGCGTAGCCCTGCCGATGATCGGTGTTGCTCTCTCCGTCAACCGCTTTGACCCGCCCAACTAAGCTGCTGTACAAAAGTGCGATCGAACTTGGAGGTACTGCCACCGAGTAGTAATTTCGGGTGTTGAGAAACCGGGTTTCTGGAAGAAACCGGGTTTCTCTGTTTTACACAAAATCGAACCTAAAAGCCCACGTCATATCATCTCCGGTAAATCACTTACGATTAAGCGCCAATTTTAGGCCAATACGCTTGGGCCCGAGCCCGATCGCCCCTAGCCCCCCGCATCGTTGCGGGGGGACAAGAACTTACTCTTTCGTCCCCCAACAACCAGGGGGAGTAGGGGGTATGCGAGGGGATCACGCCCGGAATAAGCAGTTTTAACCCAAGCGTATTGAATTTTAGTCCACCAATGAAAACCAGTTAACCCTTTGACAACACCCAAAGCGTAAAATGTTAATTATTTCTGTATAATAAACTACAATTAGCTTAAAAAAAATAGACATATATTAACAAAGTAAATGTGCAGTGGCTGCGATGTTGGCAACTTATTGACAAGAGATTTGAAGGCGGCCCGATCGGCCTTCGCTACAACCGTTACCCAGCAACTCTTGGTTTGAACCAGTTTTGATAAGCCAACCAGAGCGCCCTTCCCAACGGTGCGTTATCGATAGGGCGATCCCAAAAGATTTACTTATCAAATGAATTTAATAATTGTTTTATAATTTGTGCAAGAGTAAGGTAGAGTTAATTATCAAGCCAAGAAAACGTGCGGCTCGCAAAAAGTGAGTTCACACAACTCGGCCGCTCGAAATATCGATAATCAAAAAAGTCAAATCAGCAGGGATAGTTTAAAGAATTATGCTAGCGATAAATCTTTTGCTCCCTCCTGCCAAGGATCGCTCAAAACGGTTCGCTAAATTCCATTAGCGAACAGAAAAAAAGCGCCTTGATAAACTTCAGTGATGTCGTTACAGAAGATTATGAATTGCAGCGAGGCTAGACTATGACAAAATTTTCAGAGCAATTTTCTCGGCGTAAATTTATCGTTACAGCAGGTGCATCTGCAGTCAGTTCAATACTGCTCAAAGGGTGTTTGGGAAATCCTCCCGAACCGGGTGCTAGTGCTGGCGGTGAGGCCGCTGCTGGTGGCGGGGCAGTGCCGGTGGCAACCTCAGCAGTTGCAGTTGCCAACGAGAGAAGAGTAGAAGGAATTGAAAGCAGTAAAATTACATTGGGATACATCCCGATCGTGGAAGCAGCACCTTTAATCATTGCCCAAGAAAAAGGCTTTTTTGCCAAATACGGCATGACTGAGGTAACAGTTGCCAAGCAAGCCAACTGGGGCTCGACCAGAGATAACGTAGAAATCGGATCTGCCGGGGGCGGCATTGACGGCGGCCAGTGGCAAATGCCGATGCCTTATCAAATTAGTCAAGGCCTGATCACCAAAAACAGCACCCCAATCCCGATGTATGTTCTGGCTCAGTTGAACACTCACGGAAATGGAATTGCGATCGCGGGCAAACACCAAGGCAAAGGCCTCGGACTCAAACTAGACCAAGCAGCCCAAGACTACATCAAAGGCCTAGCGAAAGCAGGCACTCCCTTCAAAGCAGCCTACACCTTCCCCAAGGCCAACCAAGACTTGTGGATTCGCTACTGGCTTGCAGCTAACGGCATCGATCCCGATACAGATGTCAGCTTGCTAACAGTACCGGCAGCCCAAACCGTGGCCAACATGAAAACCGGAAGCATGGACGCTTTCAGCACCGGCGACCCCTGGCCTTTGCGGATTGTCAAAGAAAACATCGGCTTCATGTCAGCGCTCACTTCCGAAATCTGGAAAGCTCACCCAGAGGAATATCTCGCAATTCGCGGCGACTGGGTAGACAAGCATCCCAAAGCCACAGAAGCCGTGATAGCAGCAATCATCGAAGCGCAACAGTGGTGCGACAAGCCAGAAAATCGCCCCGAATTAGTTGCCATTCTTTCCGGCAAAAACTTCATTGACGTAAATCCGGCTGTTTTGGCGCCGCCCTTTGAAGGCAAGTATGTCATGGGCGATGGCAAACCCGACATCAACGACTTCAAGAGCAGCCCGCTGTACTGGAAAGATAGCGTCGGCAACGTTTCTTATCCCTACGCAAGTCATGATTTGTGGTTCATTACCGAAAGCGTTCGCTGGGGTTTCTTGCCAACAAAAACCTTGGCAGACAAAAAGACACTCATCGGTAAAGTCAACCGCGCCGATATCTGGAAGAAAGCAGCCAAATTAGCCGGAGTGGCTGATGCTGATATTCCGAAAAGTACGTCTCGCGGCATTGAGAAGTTCTTTGATGGCAAAGAATTCAACCCGGATCAGCCCGAAGCTTATCTGAGCAGTTTGGCGATTAAAAAAGTGTGATGGGTAAAAGCTTCCCATAATTTAGCCTCAAAAATTTAGTCTCGAAAGAAAACACCGCAGAAACAGAGGAGATAAGCAGGATGGCTGTAAGTACAAGTCGGAGAGGTAGAGTCGCTCCGCAAGCGGCGCTGGGCGAGTTTTGGAAGAAGAATTCCCCGAATATATTGCCGCCAATCTTGGGGGTACTTGGATTTCTGTTTGTTTGGCAATTCCTGTCAAGTTCTGGAATTATTAAATTGCCGGGGCCGACAAGCGTTTGGACAGATGAACGGACGCGGATTTTGCTGCTGTATCCTTTCATGAACTCCAAAACCTACGGAGTCGGACTATTTTGGCAGACTTTAGCTAGTTTGGAACGGGTGGCAAAAGGCTATACTCTCGCCGCGGCTGTGGGAATTGGCATGGGGGTTGTGGTAGGTACAAATCCTTTTCTAAATAAGGCTTTAGATCCGCTTTTTCAGTTTTTGCGGATGGTGGCTCCTTTGGCTTGGGTGCCGATCGCCCTGGCTGCACTGCAACAAAACGAACCTGCTGCTTTGTTCGTGATTTTTATCACTTCAGTTTGGCCGATTTTGATCAACACGGCTGAAGGTGTGCGCCAAATTCCAGACGACTATAACAACGTTGCGAAAGTGCTGCAACTTACTCGGAAAGAGTATTACCTCAATATCTTGTTTCCGTCGGCACTTCCTTACATCTTCACAGGATTGAGAATTGCGATCGGTTTGGCTTGGCTGGCAATTATCGCTGCGGAAATTGTGATGTCCGGGATTACAGGTATCGGCTTCTTTATTTGGAACGCTTACCAGCAAAACTACATCAGCGAAATTTTGTTAGCTGTAGTCTACATCGGGGCTGTTGGTTTGCTGCTCGATCGCATGATGGCTTGGTTGCAGCAAAAAATTGCTCCATCTCAAGGAAAATAGTTGTGCAAGTAACTCGCTAAATAATTTTGAGTTTTGAGTTGAAAGATTTGAGTTCAAAACTCGATATTTATATTTCAGGAAACTGCAATCTACACTGGGTTACGATATCAACAACAAGCGACAGTTAAAGCTAGCTGCTAATCAAGAAAAACAAGCAGCTAGCGAAATAACAAACCTACAAAAAAGGCAAGAAAATCATGTCTATTTTGATTGAAATAGAACAACTGGAAAAAGTATTTAATTTATCAGACGGCGGCACATACGTTGCTCTCAAAGGCATCGATCTGGAAATTGAAAAAGGCGAATTTATCTCCTTAATCGGACACTCCGGCTGCGGCAAATCTACGCTGCTAAATATGGTGGCAGGTTTGGATTTGCCGACAGAAGGATTGGTGACAATTGAAGGACAAAGAATCACCCAGCCAGGCCCCGATCGCATGGTAGTATTCCAAAACTATTCCCTGCTACCTTGGCGGACGGTCAGAGAAAACATTACCCTAGCCGTAGACTCGGTAATGAGTGGCTTACCCAAAGCCGAACGCCTCGAAATCATTCAAAAACACATCGACATGGTGGGCTTAACTCCCCACGCCGAAAAACAACCTGCATTGCTATCAGGGGGACAAAAACAGCGCGTGGCGATCGCCCGTGCTCTGGCCCTGCGCCCCAAACTGTTACTTTTAGACGAACCCTTCGGCGCTTTGGACGCTTTGACTCGCGGCAACTTGCAAGAAAAGTTGATGGAAATTTGCCAAGAGTACGAAATCAGCGCCCTGATGGTAACTCACGACGTGGATGAGGCCGTGTTGCTGAGCGATCGCATCGTCATGCTCACCAACGGCCCAGAATCGAAGATAGGCGGGATTCTCGAAGTAGACATCCCCCGCCCCCGCAAGCGGATGGAAGTGGTCACGCACCCCAGCTACTACGCTCTACGTAGCGAAATGATTTACTTCCTCAACCAGCAGAAGCGCGTCAAAAAACTGCGGGCGCGGAAAGTACCGGCGATCGCCCGCCACGGGCTGGAAAAAGTCAACCTCGAACTCGGCTTTATTCCGCTGGCAGCCTGTGCTCCCCTCGCTGTCGCCAAAGAAAAAGGCTTTTTTGCCAAGCACGGCCTCGATGAAGTCCACCTCGTGCGGGAAACAAGCTGGCGCGGCATCGTAGACGGCATCGCCGCAGGTTACTTAGACGCAGCCCAAATGCCCTCTGGGATGGCGATGTGGTTGAGCTTGGGGGGGCACCAAGAGCAGCCGATTCCGACGGTAACAGCCCTCACCATGAGCCGCAATGGCAACGGAATTACCCTCGCGAGGCGCTTTTACGACCAAGGGATCTACACTCTGGCAGACTTTAAAAAAATGCTCCAGAGAACGCCCGCCCAAACGCACCGTATGGGCATCGTTCACCCTTCTTCGATGCACAACCTGTTGCTGCGTTACTGGCTGGCTTCCGGCGGGATTGACCCGGATCACGATGTGTTGCTGACAAATATCCCACCGGCTCAGATGATCGTTGACTTGCAGGGCGGCACTATTGACGGTTTCTGCGTCGGCGAACCTTGGAACTTGCGGGCCTCGATGGAAGGAGTAGGCTTTACGGTGGCTACAGATTTGGAACTGTGGCCGGGGCATCCGGGAAAAATTTTGGGGGTGCGGGAAGACTGGGCAAATGCTTATCCCAACACTCACATTGCTCTAGTCAAAGCTTTGCTCGAAGCTTGCAACTATTGCGCCGATCCAAGTCGCGCCGCCGAGGTTTCGGAAATTGTCGCGGGAAGGGAGTACGTCGCTACTGATAAGAGTTACATCCAACTCGGCGACCCCAAATCTTCTGCTTGCAACCTCGATACTCCGATGCGGGAATACGCCCACCACTTGTTTTCTGGAGAGGGGGTGAATCGCCCAAGCCGCACCGAACAACTCTGGCACATGGTGCAGATGGCGCGCTGGGGCGATACTGTGTTCCCGCGCAACTGGGTGGAAATTCTGGAGCGGGTGGTGCGAGTCGGTGCGTTCAGCACGGCGGCGCGAGAGCTGGGGATGGCTGATATTACTTACACTCGCGGTTCTCTCAGCTTGTTTGACGGCTCGGTGTTTAATGCTGACGATCCGATCGGCTATCTCAACAGTCTGGCGATTAAACGCGATTTCACGATGGCGGAAGTTGTACTTGATTCCGACCGTAGAGTTGCTTAAAGTGGTTTTCAGTAGGATGCAAACAGGGTAATTGCTAATTGTTTAGTTGCTCATTGCTAATGGCTAGTTAGTAATTCCTTCTTCCCTCTTCCTTCTTCCTTCTTCCTTCTTCCTTCACCTATAACCCACTAACAAGTTCCAAAATCATGCTCAACACCACTAC
Organism: Microcoleus sp. D2_18a_D3; assembly: GCF_036702455.1. NCBI lineage: Bacteria > Bacillati > Cyanobacteriota > Cyanophyceae > Oscillatoriales > Microcoleaceae > Microcoleus > Microcoleus sp. D2_18a_D3. The sequence goes on along the minus strand of NZ_JAUBTK010000094.1, from coordinate 19,148 downwards.
GAACCAAACTCAAACCAAAAAGCAAGACAAGAAAGTAAAGGATCGCCGGAAGCCTTTTTTGGTGATGGAAAATGTTCACAAATCATACCCAAATGGTTACAGAGCTTTAGAAAACGTTAACTTGACTGTAGCTGAGGGAGAGTTTATTACGCTGATCGGACACTCGGGTTGTGGCAAGTCAACGCTGTTGAATATGGTGTCGGGTTTTAGCCATCCGACTCAAGGCAGCGTCAGAATTAGCGGGCAAAAAATTGAGAAGCCGGGCCCCGATCGCATGGTGGTGTTTCAGGGTTACGCTTTGTTGCCTTGGCGGACGGTGTTTGAAAATGTTTACCTTGCGGTTAATGCTGTATTTCCTGAGAAGTCGAAGGTCGAAAAAAATGCGATCGTCAACGAGCATTTGGCGATGGTGGGATTGACTGAAGCTGCTGAGAAAAGACCGCCGCAAATTTCCGGGGGGATGAAGCAGCGGGTTTCGATCGCCCGCGCTTTGGCAATTCGCCCGAAAGTGCTGATTTTAGACGAACCTTTTGGTGCTCTGGACGCAATTACTAAGGAGGAATTGCAGGAAGAATTGCTGAAAATCTGGAACGATCACCGCTGTACGGTGTTGATGATTACTCACGACATTGATGAAGCGCTGTTTTTGGCCGATCGACTGGTGATGATGACTAATGGCCCGTCGGCGACAATCGGTGAAGTTTTGGAGATTCCTTTCCCGCGTCCGCGCGATCGGGTTCAAATGATGGAAGATCCGGAATACTACAATTTGCGGAACTACGCCCTAGATTTCCTGTTCCGTCGTTTTGCACACGATCACGATGCCTAATCGGTTGGGAAATCAAAGTTAAAGAGGAGAATTATGAGACTTCTCGAACAAGTTTAATTCTTGTGCGGAGTAGGGGTTGGGCATCCTGCCGGCCCAAGACGAGCTTTTTTGCAGAAGTCTATTGAAAAGTTTAAGCCCCAGTGTTCCCCGATGTCAGGGGAACATCGCTGCGGGCGCAATTTTCCCGATCCGGTTGGGTAAACTGAAGCTTAATGGTGGGCGATAAGTTTTTTCGGACGTTCGGATCTTTTTCCGATATTTTACGTCTACCAGCGAAGAGACCCGATTGCCTAGCTGTCGGTAAGCTGGCATGAACTGAGCCCACCTTCGATTCGAGGGTGGGCTTCTTCTTCATGTTATTAACAGTTTTTGGGCGATCGGTGGTTGGTGCATTCCACCCTTGGAACTGGCACACTGCAGGAACGTTTATCGGTGTTTCATGGATTAAGGCTGTTTTCAATATAGCGGTTTTCAGTGGAGTAAAGTAGAGACGATCGGGTAGGAAAACGGCTGATCCTAAGTCCGGCGCGGGGATTTGCGACTTTTAACCATTGGTATAAGAGTGATGATTGTAGCAAGACTTTTTTTAATTTGTATTACTCAGGTTTGCACGGAAAACTCCTCTGGGTCAGTATCCCAATTTACCCAGGGAATTGCTTCTTTAGCCGTTAGCGAAGCCCTCGAAGAGGATCGCACATCAGGCGGCACTCGCAAAGCGTGAATAAATCCCGTGCTCGGACAAGTCATTTTTAACAAATAAACTGGCTTTGGACTACCCTCGTCATCAAAATCATCGTCAAACTCGATGCTTAATAAAGTGTATTCCTGCCAACTATCTAATTCTGTCACCTCTAATTCTTGAATTATGCGATCGTAACCAATTCTCTGAATCAACAATCGACGAAGTTCGGCATTTTTTTCAGATAAAAGCCATTCTGCTTGCCAGCGATCGGGGTGTACTTTTCCGTATTCTTCGGGTAATTGAACGCCGTGGTGAAAGTATAAACTGTAGCCGTCCGCAAATGCGATCGCCGGTTCTCCTTCAGCGTGTAGGCGATTTTCAGCGTCAAAGCGAAGTTGCAGGGGGCGATCGCAAACTAGGCAAATTTTCTCAAACGGCAAGATCCAACCGCACTCCTCGAACAACTCTTGCTTGCAGCGAATGAGTTCTTGTGCTTTCTGGTCGAGAGTAACACCAAATTTCGAGATAAAAAATTCAGTCAAATGAATTTCTTTTACCAGATCCGTAGGGGTTAGTGGCGCTAGATAGTCAGAATATTCAAATAAATCACCTGCCAGCAATTCTGGGTAACTTCCTACCAATCCCTGAAATTCTGACACGAGTAGGCGCTCGACCACGAGTAGGCGCTCGACATCCTGATCTAGTATTATTGCATCCCACAGAACATCCCACAACACCCCATATAAAACTCCTACGTCCACCGATTGAAATAACTCCTTCAACAACCTCTTTCCCCTTACTAAATTGCCACTCAATATTTCCCATTTTTGAATTTGCGATATCCAGCAGATTTTGAGTTTTCTGGGTAGTTTTAAAGAAGCTAGCTGCGGACTGCTGCCAACAATCACTTGAGGTGTTTCAAGACCAATAGCTGCATAGATTTTTTTCACAGCTTCTGTAGCTTTTTGAGAATCAATTGGCGTTGTTGATAGGGTCAGGTATTTCTGTGTAAGTTCGACCGACAGATTTAAGTCGGTAATTTGATTGTGGCCGAGAGACAGGTTTGTCAGGTTGGTGAGTCCCGACAGCGAGGTAATATCGGTAATTTGATTGTTGTCGAGATACAGGCTTGTCAGGTTGGTGAGTCCCGACAGCGAGGTGATATCGGTAATTCGATTGTCTTTGAGATACAGGCTTGTCAGGTTGGTGAGTCCCGACAGCGGAGTGATGTCGGTAATTTGATTGTATGCGAGATCAACTTCCTTGAGGTTGGTGAGTGCCAACAGCGGATTAATATCGGTAATTTGATTGTTGTAAACATCAAGTATGGTCAGGTTGGTGAGTCCCGACAGCCCAGTTATATCGGTAATTTGATTGTAGATGAGATACAGGCTTGTCAGGTTGGTGAGTCCCGACAGCCCAGTGATGTCGGTAATTCTATTGTCTTGGAGACCCAGGCTTGTCAGGTTGGTGAGTCCCGACAGCGGAGTGATGTCGGTAATTTGATTGTATTCGAGATACAGTATGGTCAGGTTGGTGAGTCCCGACAGCGAAGTGATGTCGGTAATTTGATTGTTGGAGAGATACAGGCTTGTCAGGTTGGTGAGTCCCGACAGCGGAGTGATGTCGGTAATTTGATTGTTGTAGAGATTCAGTTCAGTGAGGTTTGAAAGTACCTTCTCGGCTTCATCGCAGTCAGAGGTGCAAGCAATTTTTAACAGCATCTCAACTGTATGCCTTGCCGATTCTGAAAGACTATCTTTGTGCTTGCACAATTCTGCAAAGCTACTGAAATTAATTGGTTGATTTGCTTGTCGTTCTGGCATAATAAATTTAGACTTCCGTTTGGTAAAATTTCAGTAATTCATGTTTGCACGCTAAATTCCTCTGGGTCGGTTCCCCAATTTACCCAACGAATTGCTTCTTGAGCCGATCGCACATTAGGAGCCACGCGCAAAGCGTGAATGTGTCCCGTGCTGGGACAGGTCATTTTTAACAAATAAACTGGCTTTGCATTACCCACAATATCAAAATCATCGTCAAACTCGATGCTTAAAAGAGTGTATTCCTGCCAACAATCTAATTCTGTCACCGCTAATTCTTGACAAATGCGATCGTAAGTAATTCCCTGAATTAACGCGCGCCGAACTTCTGCATTCTGTTCCTTTAAAACCCACTTAGACTGCCACTCGTGCGGGTGCAGCCTACCGTACCATTCCGGCAAAATCACGCCGTGATAGGCGTAAATAGAAACACCGTCGGCAAATTGTACCGCTGGTTTTCCTTCGGCGTGCAAGCGGTGGTTGCTGTCAACGGAAAGTGCGATCCTCTTCGAGGGCTTCGCTAACGGCTTTTCGCAGACAATGCAAACTTTGTCATAGGGATAAATCAAGCCGCAATCCCGGACAATCGATTGAAAAACTATCCAATTTCTGCCGTAGGAATGAGGTAAATTTAGAACGGAAATGCAAAAATCCAACAAACCGCCACAAGCAGCCCACAATTCTGGTTGAATGCAATTACTGAATTGTTCTCTTCCTAATGTTTGCCAATAAAAGTCTTCACTCCGCTCATCGATTACCTCTTGCGGTAGCAATTGGCTTGCTATTTCGCCAGCTAAATAATTGCGGTGCAGCTCCCACATTTGGGCTTGCAGTTGATTATAAAGTCGAGGTGACCGTTGAGTTTGCAGTTGGCTTTGCAGTTCGCTTTCTAGTTGGCTCCCCAAATAACCCCGCAGTTGTTTTTCTAGCTGGCTGCGAAGTTTTCTCTCGAATTCGCTCCGCAGTTCGCTGCTGGGATTGTCCAATCGACTGACGATTAGATCAGCAGCTTCGTAGGGGCGATCGACAAAAATGATTTCCGGTGCTTTTAGGCCGATCGCACTGTAAGCCGATTTAACTGTTTCCTCCGCTTGCGAGCGATTTATCGGCCCAGTGGAAAGCGATCTCGCTCTCCACTTTTCCCGATAAACTGGAATCAAAGCTGCTTGTTCTGGCGTCAGTTTTTTAACCTTAGTCTGCGACATACCTCCAACCTTGGGGCTCATATTCGCGCTGAATTCGCACCATCCAATTACCTTCGGGAATTGCGATCGCATGGTGTTCTTCGTGACTCAATAAAGCTGTCGGTGAAAGCACCCGCAAGTACAGAGTGCCGTCTTTTTCGTAAAGTTCAGCTTGTCCCTCAATAATCTGGTGAGAATGTCCGGTGACTTCACCTTCGGCGAGAGTTAGGTGAGGTTTTTTTTCTCCTTCGATTTTCGGTACGGGGGTGAGAATTACGTCGCCTTGTCGGATGGGTTGCATAGGTTTTTTCTCAATTTTGTTTGCTGGTGTCGATCGATCGAGCTTTTCTACCGCCACCTTATACTACATCCGTAATACACAGGTGTCAAGAGCCACAAACCAAATTCCATAACTCTTTGCTGCACTGACAGACGTTATCTTCGAGGGTGAAAGTCGCCTGGGTGAGGGCGGGTTTATAGATATTGTCGATGTGAGTGAAAGATTGTTGGTGAAACCCTCCCCTACAAATATTGTGGTTAATTTATGGAATCACTTATTACCAAAAAATTGGGTCTAAAGCCCCGTCCTTCTAGGACGGATTTAATTACAAAGGCTGTAAATATTTGTTAAGTATACAAATTTGCAAGTAAAAGTTTCAGTAAAAGTGGTAAGCTATTGCAATGATAGTATTAGAGTTCAATTTGAAGGGCAAAGCGGAGCAATATCGAATCATTGACGACATGATTCGGACGGCTCAGTTTGTGCGAAACAAAACTCTTAGACATTGGAGAGACAATCAAGGAATTAAGCTCGTAGACCTGTACAAACAATGCGCCGTTATGGCGAAAGAGTTTGAATGGGCAGGTAAGCTTAATTCTATGGCACGTCAGGCTTCTGCCGAACGTGCCATTTTTGCAATCCAACGTTTCTTTGCTAATTGCCAAGCCAAAAAGCCAGGAAAAAAGGGCTACCCGCAATTCAAAAAGCATACCCGTTCTGTTGAATATAAAACTTCAGGATGGGAACTTTCTCCCGACAAAAGATGCTTGACACTCAAGGATGGTTTTGCTGCCGGGAAGTTTAAGTTAATCGGTAGTCGGGATTTGCATTTCTACGCACCCTGTGAGATAAAGCGAATCAGGATTGTACGCCGTGCTGACGGATACTACGCCCAATTCTGTATCAACGTGGAGCGAAAAGAGGAACCTATTCCGACTGGCAAGGCTATTGGAATAGATGTCGGATTAAACCACTTCTATACCGATAGCGACGGTGAAACGGTTGCAAACCCTCGGTATCTCCGCAAAAGTGAAAAAACTTTGAAGAGATTGCAGAAGCGAGTTTCTCGGAAAAAGAAAGGTTCCAAGAACCGGAAAAAGGCGATTAACAAGTTAGGAAGAAAGCACCTGAAAGTCGGTAGGCAGCGTAAAGACTTCGCCATAAAGACGGCGTTGTACGCGGTAAAATCTAACGATTTTGTAGCCTACGAAGACCTTCAGGTTAAGAATATGGTGAAAAACCATAAGCTTGCTAAGTCAATTAGTGATGCAGCATGGTCACAATTTGCTCAATGGTTGGAATATTTTGGGAAAGTGTACGGTAAAACCGTGAGTGCGGTCGCGCCTCAATACACGTCACAAGAATGTTCAAACTGTGGCAACATGGTTAGGAAAACTCTGTCAACTCGAACCCATATTTGTGATTGCGGTACGGTATTAGATCGCGATCATAACGCAGCTCGCAACATTTTGGTTAAAGGGTTGAAGCAGGAAAAAATTAATTTAAATACGGTGGGGCACACCGAAATTCACGCTCGGGGACAGACCGATCTCTACTCAATGGTGGCGACATCAACGAGCAAATCGACTGGGTGATCCAAGAATCCCTGCGCCTTTAGGCCAGGGAGTGTCAATTGACCTATTTGGCATTGCCACCTATCTCGTCTGTGTTGCTAAGGTTGCTGTCATGGCACGACCTCCTTTAACTATATTTATAGCAATTTGAATTCGCACAAGTTTGCCAGCACATTGGTATGGTGCGTCTGACACAAAAAATTTGTTTAAATCGAAACGATCGATGTCAGACGCACCATACAAGTTGATTTAACTATTAAATTATCCTTGAAATGGGGCAACCGAAACCCGATCGCGCCCTGCTTCTTTCGCCCGATAAAGCGACTCATCGGCGATCGCAATTAGCTCTCCCGGCTGCGACTTCGCCTCCGGAATGCAGCAAGCTACACCCAAACTCAGCGTCACATATTCGCTGACAGCAGACTTAGCGTGAGCTATGTGCAAGCCCCGCACCTGTTGTGCGATCATTTCAGCTACGCAAGTGGCACCTTCAATATCCGTATTCGGCAAAACTACTACAAATTCTTCTCCACCGTAACGCGCTACTAAATCTGCCGCTCGCTTTACCGAATGCTGGATCACCGCCGCCACTTTCCGCAAACATTCATCCCCCGCTTGGTGACCATAAGTGTCGTTGTAAAGTTTGAAATAATCAATGTCGCACATAATCAAAGACAGCGGTGCTTCTTCCCTCGCCAAACGCCGCCATTCCGTATCGAGGTATTCATTAAAAGAGTGGCGGTTTCTTACCTCAGTCAAACTGTCGTAATTTGCCAAATAATGCAAGGCTCGATTCACTGTTTCTAACTGCTGTTTCTGCTGCAGCAACTGACGGTTGAGTTCCGCCAACTGCTGTTCGGCTGAGTGCGATCGCAACAAATTTCTCACCCTTGCGAGCAATTCCCTCTCGTCAAAAGGCTTAGAGATATAATCGTCAGCACCCGCATCCAAACTTTCGATCCGAGATTCCATCCCCGCTCGCGCTGTCAAAAAGATTACCGGAGTCGATTTCAATTCTGGCGTGTTCCGAATCTCCTTGAGCAAATCCAGTCCGTTTTGTCTGGGCATAATTTGGTCGCTCACAATCAAATTTGGCTGCAAACTTTTGGCTTTTTCTAAACCTTCAACCCCGTCCATCGCCACGGCGACTCGATAGTAAGGACTTAATAAAGTTTGGAGGTAAGCCAGCAGAAAATTGTTGTCTTCTACTACCAGCAACAGCGGTAATTCTCTGCTGTCACTTGTTAATTGTTCCAGATGATTTTTGTCATCAAAACTGTTAGGTTCCGGCAGCGGGGTCTGGGGTGTGGTCGTCCGGACATTTCCCGAACCCCACTCTCCCGATCCGAATCCACTCAGTCCAGCCAATTGGGCGATCGCGATCACCAACTGATTCGCTTCCACCGGCTTCGACAAATGCCTCTGAAACCCGGCCTCCAGCGCTTCGGCCGAATCTTCTTCCTCAATGCCTCCCGTCAGCGCCACGGCCGGCAGCAGTTCCCTGTGCTCGGACATTTCCATTGCTCTGATGCGGCGGATCAAATCGCAACCGTCGGCTCCCGATACCGTCATATCGCTCACCAACACGTCGGGCCGCGACTGTTGCAACTCGGCCATCGCTTCGCAGGCGCTACCCACCGCTATTACCTTGGCTCCAAATGCTTCGAGGCCTGTTTTGAGGAATTGCCGGATCTCGGTGCTGCTTTCCACCACCAGGACTTGCTTTCCCGCTAGGGGTTTGGAAACCGATCCGCGTCTGCTTTCCCTTTGGGCGATCGCAGCAGTGCGATCGTCGGGTGCATTTTCCTTGGCAATCGGTAGCAGCACCCCAAAGGTCGCCCCCTGACCGAGGCCGGGACTCGAAGCCCAAACACTTCCCCCGTGCAGTTCCACTAACTGCCGCACAATTGAGAGCCCGAGCCCAAGCCGATTTTGTTCCTTGTTCTGGAAGCTGTCTGCAGGGCGGAAGTAGTCAAAGATGTGCGGCAGAAATTTGGGCTCGATGCCGCAACCGCTGTCGCTGACCCGAATCAAGACGCCCGACTCAGTAGCCTCGATCCGCACTTGAACTGGGTATGGTGTCGATTCAGGGGTGAATTTGATGGCGTTTGCAAGGAGGTTCCAGACTATTTGCTGCAAGCGTTCTGCATCTGCCAAAACGTAGCTGACGGCGGGGTCGAAATGTTTTTCTACGCGGAGGTTTTTGGCATCGGCGGCGGGACGGAGGGTCTCGATCGCAGATTCTATGATAGACGGGAGGTGAACTTGGCCGATGTTCAGGCACACTTTCCCTCGCAGCAACCGCGAGAGGTCGAGGAGATTGTCTATTTGCCTGTTTTGTAATTTGGCGTTGCGCTCGATGATTTCCAAAGCGCGGCTGGTGGTGGCTTCGTTTAAATTGCGCGATCGAGCTAGCTGCGCCCATCCCAAAATCGCACTGAGGGGCGATCGCAGTTCGTGGGAGGCGATCGCCAGAAATTCGTCTTTTGCCCGGTTGGCTTCGACTTGGGCTGCTTCCACGGCTTTGCGATCGGTGATGTCGAATCCGATCGCCAAATACTGACAGGGTTTTCCCTTACAGTCCAACACTGGAACTACTGCTGCGTACACCCAATAATCACTTCCATTCTTGGCTTTATTCTTAATGTCTCCTTGCCACACTTCACCTTTGGCAACTGTTGATAGCAGATTTTTGATTATTTCCGAAGATTTATATTCCGAATGGAGGATGCCGAAGTGGCAGCCGATTAGTTCGGCTTGGGAATAGTTGGATATGGAGCAAACTCGTTCGCTGACATAGTTAATAATTCCTCGCGCGTCAGTCCTCAGCGCCAGTGCCGATCGGTCGATCGCTCCTTTAAAATCTAAACATTCTTGTAGCGACGAATCTAGTTCTTTTGTCGTAGAAAATTGACCGAGCCGATCGGGCGCGTTGTGTTGCTGGCGATCGGGCTTATCCTTACTCCGTTGTTGGATTTCCATTGCTTCTATTTTCCCCTGACGGCTGACACCTAATCTACTCGCATCCTGATTCATTATCACAATTTTCTTTCCCGCACCTGCGGGTGTAATATTTTGTATCTCTTCATCTTCCTGAAAAATTGGCAGGCACCACTTCCACTCGGGAGTCACCTCAATTTTTGTTTATAGTTCGCTAAAGTTTGTCAATCTGAGGACTGATTTTTTCATATCTAGCCGATCATCGGCTGCTGGCTCATTTTTTTTTATCTTTTATCTTTTATATTTTACTAGGGGGAATCACTGAGAAATTTATGGTGTCGAGCACACACCGACAGTTGCATTATTGTGTGAAACGGATATCATAACCGTCAACTTTTTTCTCACAATTACTCCTAGTATCTGGCACAAAGTCTCGTCTTCGGCAGGTTTTCGCGTCTGTGGCATTCTGCCTCATCTGCACTGAAGGAGATATATGTGCAGGGCTTGACAGTTCCCAAATCATATCATTTCCGGTTACACCGGAATGATGTTGACGGTTGACTGTTGACGCCGTGAACAGTGAACAGTCAACGCCGTGAACAGTGAACTCGGATTTACTATTCCGATGCTAACGGATTTGATATCACGGACTGGTTTGGATGCACAAAGTCCCTGTCTGGCGATCGTCCATAACTTCTTTTAAATTATTTTCTTCAACATCTTGACAGGTCTGTATATTTTTTGTATTATCAAATGTAATATATTTTCAGACACTAGAACCGCCAAACTGCCTTGGCGCACTCAACTATTAACAATGTGAGGAAAATCGTCTGTGAATTTAGACGCTGTACGCGAGCAATTTGAACAAAGAGCCTTTGATTATGACGGCTTAATTCCCCGCCTCATTCCGCGCTATGGCGAGCAACACGATGTAATATTGCAGTTAATCCCTTCTGAAACTAATGGTAACATAAAAGTTCTGGATTTAGGTGCGGGAACTGGCATACTGTCGGCTATGATTCTGCAAGCATTTCCTCAAGCAAAAGTCCTAGCCTTTGACATGGCCAAGAATATGCTGAAAACTTGCCAAACTAACTTGTCCGCTTTCCGAGAACGGCTGACCTTGCAGCAAGGAAACTTTGCCGAAGATGATTTCGGTAGCGGTTACGATTTGGTAGTTTCAGGGTTGGCAATCCACCACCTCGACAGCGCAGGTAAACAACAGCTATTTCACAAACTTTTCCACTCCATGAATCCAGGGGGAATCTTGCTAATTCGAGATATTGTGACAGGTGCTACTCCCCGGCTGACTGAGCAATACGAACAGTTGTGGCGGCAGTACATGAAAGCTAACGGAGAAGACGATGCAGCCTGGTTTCAAAAATATCGAGAAGAAGATATTCCCTCCTCTGTGGAAGAGCAGACAAAGTGGCTTGCAGAAGCTGGTTTTGCCGACGTAGGATGTCACTGGCGCTATCTCAACTTTGCTATTTTTGGCGGAGTTATCCCAAGGTAAAAGGCATTCGGCAGAATGCAGAGTTTTTGATAATTATCAAAATATAAAGCTCGTGAAAAATCGCCGCTCCAACACTTTTTTATTCGCAGACGCCGAACCTAATTGTGTAGGTAGTTAAGGACTGACTTTACCGCTATAATTCGCGCGTCAGACCCTTTTTTACGTCCGGGAATCATTTTGTGCCAACCTGTAGAGGCGGGTTCACTCAAGCGCCCTCTGGTAGTACAAACATATTCAACAAACCCGCCTCAAATCAACGATATAACCCGATCGTGACATTTTATAAAAGGTGATTTAAAAGCTCAATCAATAAAGTAGAATTATGAACGATTCTCGCTTAGTAAAAATCAGCAGATATCTCAGCAAACACCTGCGTCACGCGCCCTCGCGCATCGGCATTGAACTCGCTCCCGGTGGCTGGGTTCCTGTTAGCGAACTCCTCGATGCGTGCCAAAAAAATAACTTTCCAGTTCAGCTTGCAGAACTCACAACAGTAGTCGCGCAAAACGACAAGCAGCGCTTTTCATTCGACTCCACAGGCACTCTAATTCGTGCCAACCAAGGACACAGTGTAGAGGTAGACTTGCAGTTAGAACCCGCTGTTCCCCCAGATATTTTATATCACGGAACAGGTAGCACAGCCGTCGAGTCTATTCTCAGTCAAGGAATTAGGAAAATGTCGCGACATCATGTTCATTTGTCCGTGAATATCCAAACGGCGCGCCAAGTAGGTGCAAGGCATGGCATCCCGACAGTCTTTACTGTAGATGCGGCAGCCATGCAACGCGACGGTCATACATTTTACTGCTCGGAAAACAAAGTTTGGTTGGTAGATTTTGTGCCGCCAGCTTATCTCAAAATAAGTTGATAATTTTCACTTTTTTTGTAGAAGGTGTACCACAAAAACTGTAAAATAAGAGTAAGTAGGAGTTTTGCAAAATGAGTGCGGAAGATATGGGCGATCGCGAAAACAATTTTCATCAAAGCAATTCTCAAAATAGAGGTCTGCTAGGCTCTGGTTGGCGACCTTTTTACCGTCAATTTGATTGGGAACACCTGGCACATTTAGCGTCTAGCGACCCCTTAGAACTAGCTCAAAAAACTTTAGGGGCAGCTAGCGACATTGCCGACGCAATGGGACGGCACCAATATACTTGGTGGGCCAATATTTTAAATGTATTCTCGGAAAATACTCGCTACGAAATGGATGAATTTTGGGATTACATTACTCCGCAGCCAGTTTACCCTGATTACCGCTACAAAGACATTTTAGCTACCGAAACGCCTGTGGTGCAATTGGTCAGCCGCGCTAGCATTCCCATCGACTACGTTCTCAACAAACTCCAAGAGATTACTGTTTTCAAAGTTCTGGATTTGCTAGGGAAACCGGATGCGATTACCCAGTCTTTTATGGATCGACATTTTTCTTATTCCCCGGAGCGATTTATTAGCTGGGAACGCTTGGAAGTGTTGGGTACTGTTTATGCTTCTTGGGCTCGATTCGGCTGCTGGCTGCAAATTGACAGCTACGACAGGGGAAGACGCTGCTACACTCTAATTTGCCAAGATATTGCGCCGCTAGTTAGCAAGGCAACTTATAATTTAGCGGTGATTCTGGGCGGGTACAAAAGCCGCGTCGGACAGGTTCACAGCCAGTTCCCAATTCGCACGTTTTCTGCGGAGGTTCAAAGTTTTACCGATACAGTTCAGCAGGCAATTTTGGATCAAAATCAGTTAGCTGTTTTGGTTAGTGGCGAACCGGGGACGGGCAAAACTGCTTGGACGCAAGCGGTAGCAAAGGAAATTTTAGTTCCGCTGGGTTATGTGATTTTTATCTTAGACCACGATGCTGTGGAAAATTTTGTGCCACCGAGTTATTTAGAGCGGATTTGTATTATTATCAATGAGGCTGATAATTTGGCTCAAGATCGATCGACCCCAGAAGCCCAACGCACTAACAAAACTGAACATATTTTGAGTTTGCTGGATGGAACTTTGTATCAAAGCGTCATCGACGAACACGGCATTCAATTTCAGCAAAAACTCGTAGTTTTGATGACTTGCAACACCACTGAAAGATTAGATCCTGCAATGTTACGGAAAGGGAGAGTGGATTTTACCAGTGAATTTACGCACAAATTTGTTTGAGCGCTCTCTTGCATTCTTAAGCGATCGGGCGATCGCACTGGCTACACGATCTCATACCATGTTCGATGTGGGATCTCCAATTAAAGAATTGGGAATGACTGATGAAGTTCATGGTTTGGAGTACGGGCCTACAGTTGCATTCTTTTGGGAACTTGTATAAAATATCCAACAATTACCAGGAAATCTTCTGACTCTCAAAGTGTGGGGGGAAACTTTTTTGAGTACCTATAGACCATTAGTGTCAACAATCGCCTAAAACCCTTTTTCTCTCTCGTTTTTTGCCTAGTCTCGCTGCCCTCTTGCGCCCCGGAATAGTCGCGGGAGACAAGAGAGCACTCCAGTCCCCTCCGACTATTCCGGCGACGCCAGCGCGATCTATGCCTAATCCTCAAACAGCAACCGGGCACTAGCTTTGGTCTTAAGTAGATAGCAATGCCTATAGACATATCCACATCAAAAATGATATCAATGATGGGTGATACCCTCTAAGGGTATCGTCCGAGAGAGCAAATCAGGGGAAAATAGCATTTTTGGTCTCAAACAGAATTTTTCAAACTTGACAGCTATGGAGGAAATCCCAAACCGTGCACACTAAGCCAGTTCAGCAAAAAAGTCAGGGACTGGGAAGGTACGTTGACGGGACTTTCCCGATCGCCCAACAACCCGCAGAGGCAGCCGTGTCCGAGAGTAAAGAGCGATTTCGGCGGTTTGTGGAGCGCTCCGCCGAGGCCGTGGCAATGGTAGATTGTGAAATGCGCTATCTGTCGGTTTCTCGTCGCTGGGAAACAGATTGGGGGTTGGGCGACGGCGAGGCGATCGGCCGATCTCATTGGGAACTGTTCCCGAATCTCCCGGAATATTGGGAGCAAAATGCCCAGGCTTGTTTGACGGGAGTTTTGGAATACAGTGAGTTTGTGGCAGGGCGATCGATCGCATCTGTATCAGGAGAAATCGCAAGCGGCTGTGTCAGCGAGTCGGTAAGATGGGTATTTCAGCCTTGGAAAAATAGCGAAGGTGGGATCGGCGGTTTGATTTTGTTTGCATCTAAGATAGCTGAGGCTCCCGCTCAAACCAATTGCTATAATAAATTTCAGTCCGAGGTCAAAAGAAAGCAGTTAGAAACAATACCAAAACTAACTCAAATTGCCCTCGAAAATGCTGCTGATACAATCTTTTTTAGTACCTCCGACGGTCAAATTTGCTACGCGAACAAAGCCGCTTGCCATCTTTTCGGCTACTCGGAATCGGAACTGCTAAACATGAGGGTTAGCGACATCGATTCGCATTTGCCAGCATCGGATTGGCGAGAACACTGGGCTCAACTCAAGCAGCAAACCAACCTCACTTTTGAAACCAGTTATAAAACCAAAGACGGCGCCAGTTTTTCCGTCGAAGTTAAAGTCAATTATTTAGAATACGGCGGGTGCGAATACCGCTGTGCGATCGCCCGCGACATTTCCGCTCGCCTCGCAGCAGAATCAGCGCTCGTACAGGCAAAAGAGCAACTTCAAGCCGTTTTAGACGCCGTGCCGGGATTAGTTTCTTGGGTAAGTTCCGATTTGCGCTACTTGGGAGTAAACCGACATTTAGCGAGCGCTTATAAAATGCCGTCCGAACTATTTATCGGTCAAAAAGTAGGTTTTTTAGATACAAGTCCCACATTTAACGATTTAGTATACGATTTCTTTGCAAACCATAAAAAGAAGACATCTCAAGAAGTAACAGCGAGCATCAGAGGAGAAAATAAAACTTATCTAATAGTAGCTCAAAAATACCATAACAATACGGCGGCGGTATTTGTGGGATTGGATATTACAGACAGCAAACAGTCTCTTTTAGCTTTGCAAGAATCCGAAGAACGCCTGCGACAAGAAGCGTCTAAATTAGAGCAGACGCTGTTAATTTTGCAGCAAACTCAAACTCAACTGATTCAAACAGAAAAGATGTCATCCCTGGGGCAGTTGGTAGCAGGAATAGCGCACGAAATTAACAATCCAGTTAGTTTTATTTCCGGCAATGTCAGCCACGCCACGGGCTACATTCAAGAACTGCTGCGAACGATCGACCTTTACCAAAAGTATTATCCCCATCCCGTGCCGGAAATTCAAGATTTTATTGAAGAATTAGACTTAGACTTCATCAAAAAAGACTTGCCAAAACTGCTAAATTCAATGAAAGTCGGTTCCGAAAGGATTCGCGATGTCGTGCGATCGCTCCGCTTGTTCTCGCGTACCGACGAAGCCCAAATGAAGCCTGCTGATATCCACGAAGGTTTGGACAGCACTTTGCTGATCTTGCAAAATCGCCTGCAAGCTAAAGGGGGACGGCCGGGGATTTCTCTAGTTAAAGAGTACGGAGATTTGCCGCGAGTTCACTGCTATCCGGGGCACTTAAACCAAGTGTTCATGCACTTGTTGACAAATGCGATCGACGCTTTGGAAGAAGGGGGGAGAAATGCCGAAAATTATGGTAAAATTCAAAATCAGTCTTACTTGTCTTCAGCCCCGTCGAGCTCGGAAATATTCAATCCCGAAATTCGGATTCGCACCTCCGTGGTAGGGGAAAACGAAGTTGCGATCGCCATTAGTGACAACGGCCCTGGCATGACTGAAGAAGTCCTCGACTGCATCTTTGACCCTTTGTTTACCACTAAATGTCCAGACACGAGCACTGGTTTGGGTCTAGCAATATCCCAGCATTTAGTAGTAGAAAAGCACGGCGGTAAGTTGCACTGTGTTTCGCGTCCGGGAGAGGGAACTGAGTTGATAATTAAAATTGCGATCGGCAACGATTAATTAGCTATTTACAAATAGGAAATAAGATGGTAATTGAGTGGCTCAAATTTAAAGTACCTCCCGAAAAGTGGGAGCAGTTTATTCAGCGAGATCAGGAAGTTTGGACGGCGGGACTAAAAAGTTGGGACGGTTTTTTAGGCAAAGAAATTTGGGTAGATCCGGTGGAAAATGAGGTGGTGATGTTGATTCGCTGGGAAACTAGGGAGAAGTGGAAGTCGGTGCCACAAAGCACAATCGAGGAGTTGGATGCCCAAATGGGGGATTTGCAAATTGCGATCGCCGAAAGTCGCGAATATCAAGTCCGCAAGTTTTTGCATTAGTTAGTCAGCAGTCATTAGTCATCAGTCATTAATTAGTAGTCATGAGTTAGTAGTCATTAGTCAGCATTTAGGAATCAAGCGTCCAATCTTCGATCGAGAGTCCGGGAACTTGACAAAAGTCTCGTTGATTGCGAGTGATAACCGTAGCACCGACGGACAAGGCAATAGCTGCAATCCGCATATCTTTTTGCAGGCGATTTTTCCGCAGGGGCGGGTGATCTTTTAACAGTTTCTTGAGACAAGTATCAGCTTCCGGTGTAAAGTCCAGTACCTCAATAGTTGGGAGGTATTTTACAGTTGTCCAAAGTTTTGAATAAAGTCCAGGTAGGTTATGCAGCAGGCAAGGAAGGATCGTTAATCCTGCCAACCCAACCATTGAAGAGTTCTTGAACTGTGACACTCGTGACAGCAAGCTGATGGTTTTTCGCGTTAGCGGTAAGTTGGGGATGATTGTAGAGAATCAGTGAAACGCAATCCGTATCCAGAATATATCGAGACACAAAAAGCACCTTTACAAGTAATAGGAAGGATCGACTTCTGAATCATCATCTGAGGTTCGTTCGGCGCGAATTGATTCCATAATTGCCACAAAATCGGCATCGTCTTTAAAGACACCTGCAAATTTCATCCAGGTTGGTTCTAAAGCCTGAATCGGCACGTTCCATGAAATTGCTTCAATATTTTTGAGGCGTTCTAAAAAGGTAGCTTGAATTTGTGCGATCGCCGCTTCTCGTGTTTCTGCTTTCACTTGACAGTCGGGAAACTCTCTAACAGATGCGGCAACTTCCCCGGATGTGAGTGATTCTAGCAGCAGCGTCACCTTGAGGTTGGTGAAGGGATGGGACTGCGGTAATTCTAGGTTGATCATGTTAATTTTTGAAATATTAATTATGAGTTTAATTTTATTGTACCGCAGACATCGATTTGGTATTTGGTGGGAGGGGCGATCGCTCTCGGTACAATCATTGCAGTGTTGGGTATTTGGTGTGAGGGGCGATCGCACTTTCATTTTACGCGATCGGTCATCAGATAAAACTCATAGCGATCGTTATGAGTTTTTGTGGGGCGAGATCCTTCATCCTTACTCTGGCGATGTTAAGATCCAGGATTCCAACTCAAATGGCTCAACTGCCTGAATGCGTTGGAAGTCTCGATCTGCAGTCACTAGGGTGAGTTGATGCTGGATTGCAACGGCGGCAATCCACAGGTCATTTTCGCCGATGCCCAATTGAGTCATGTTGGTTCTACGGCGTTGGGCTTTGTCTTTTGGGGCGTAGCGATCGAAAACTGCCGCTTTAAGATTGCCGTAAATTTCGGCGGTGGTTTCGTCGATGGGGTAGATGTATAGCCCAAGCAGGAAGCGTTGAACTAGGGCAAGATTTACCTGTCGTTGTTGCGATCGCGCCGCCATGTCAATCAGTTCACCCTTGACGATGGTGCAGGTGGCGATCGACTCATCCCCAAGGTTGGCAAGGCGATCGAGTAATTGAGTGTTGCCTAGTAGGGCATAGCTACAATGGTTGGTGTCGAGGAGAAACATTATTCAAAGGGATTGGGGCTGTAGTCAAATTCGGTTTCGCCGCGTGAGTTTTGGACGGCTTCTAGACATTCTTGGAAGTCGTCGCCTGACCAAGTGCCGATTGTCTTGAGGTGAGCGAGGAAGGATTTAGCAGATGTGATAGAAGGTTTGGTTGAGAGAGATTTCATGAAGGTGAGGGCTTCGGCAAGTCTTGTACTGGGCAAAGCTTCGATTGCTTGGAGGAGTTGTTCTTTGATTGTCATAGGGTGTGCCGGGGTTCTTATTGATGGGCGATCGCTCTTTCATTTTAGGCGATCGCTCATCTGAAAAAACAAAGGGCGATCGCTATCTATGCAAGCATTGCACTGTTTAGTATTTGCTTTGGTGAACAGTTTTGAGGTAAACTATAATTGCTCAAACTTTCTGGAGTCTGACATGGAAACAATGAAAGTGCGATCGCATATTGGAACTGATGGCATATTGCTTCTCCAAATGCCCGCTGAGTTTAAAGATACTTCTGTTGAAGTAGTAGTAGTTGTACAGACTATACCATCAGACGAAATTAAACCGAAATATAACGCTTGGGGAAAACAGACTACTAAAAAATCAATTCAAGCAGCAATTGCGAGAATGCTAAAACTGCGGCAAGAAATTGCCTTGGATAAAAACTCAATCCGTTCCATGATTGAAGAAGGGCGCAGGTTTTAATGCAGTTTGTATTGGATTGTTCTGTAGCAATCAGTTGGTGCTTAGTCGATGAAGATAACGATTATGCCAATGCTATACTCTCGATGATGCCAGATTGCGAAGCATTTGTACCAGGCATTTGGTCGCTAGAAGTTGCTAATACTCTCCTGGTTGCCGATCGACGCAACCGCATGACGACTGAGCAATCTGAGATAGCGATTACTTTGTTACAATCACTTTTAATTCAAGTTGATGAAGCTACGGATAGCAACGCACTCTCGTCAACTATAGTATTAGGAAGACAAGAAGGTTTAGCTGCTTATGATGCAGCTTATTTGGAGTTAGCACTACGATTGGAATTGCCGATCGCAACTCTTGATAATCGCTTGGCGGAAGCGGCAACTCGCTGCGGTGTGGGTTTGGTAGTTGTTGGTGGAGAAATGCCAGAGACGGAGCCGTAATGCAATTGACAACAGATAGTTGCTGCATTGGTTTTATGCGATCGATCTTTCATTTTAGGCGATCGGTCATCAGAAACAAGAAAGGGCGATCGGTCTTGATGCGTAAAGGGCGATCGCTCTCCGTAGAATCATCGCACTGCTTGGTATTTGGTATCAGGGGCGATCGTACTACACATTTAAATCGCGAATCAGCGAAAGCATATAACTAATAAACTCATCATAGAGTCGGAAACTTCCCCACTCGTTTACGTTTTCAGCATAAAGTCCAAGAGACCATATATGGCGAATAGCTTCCAATGTAGGAAGAGCTTGCGGCTCTCCTGAACTTATGGTTATAAGTTTATCTAATCAGAAAAGCAAGCTAATACGCGATTCCTAAAATTATTAAAA